>JAGFXG010000167.1 GCA_017860985.1 Deltaproteobacteria bacterium | reverse complement strand
TATGTTCCAATCAAATCCAAAGAGGATGTCATCGGTGTTCTGATGGTGTACAGCGGGCGGAAAAGAGAATTCACGGAAGATGAAGTTCTGCTGGTGACGGCGCTGGCCTACCAGGGCGGCCTTGCGATCAATAATGCATGCACCTATATGGTTATGCAGGATGACATGAAGGATCTGAAGGAGAATATCTGGAGCCACAAGTCGTGGTTCTAGCCATCTCTCTGGATTAAAGCGCTATCTTTGTTGACGTCGTCGTCGACTGCCTCAGCGTATTTGTAATACGCCTCGTGGTCTCCTCCTAGCCGCCGCGATATCATCTTTAATCTAGAGAAATGGCATATTGCCTAACGTCTAATGGGATGAAAAACTTTGCTGCTTGGACAAAATCATTAAGGAGGGAGGGTTTATGATCGCAGGGAAAAGCATTGACCAGCTTCAAGTCGGAGACGCGGCGGAATTTGCCAAAACCGTGTCGGAAACGGATATCTATCTGTACGCGGGAATCACTGGCGATTTTAATCCGGCACATGTCAACGAGAACTATGCAAAAAATACTTTTTTCAAAACAAGGATCGCGCACGGAATGCTCACAGCGGGATTCATTTCGGCCATTATAGCCAATCAGCTGCCCGGCCCCGGGACCATTTATCTGAAACAGGAACTAAGTTTTCTCGCACCGGTGCACATCGGCGACACCATCACAGCGCGGGTAGAAATTCTTGAATTAAATGCCGAAAAAAATCGGGTCCGTTTGAAAACCACCTGCAGCAACCAGGACGGCGTTACAGTGCTTGAGGGCTTTGGACTGGTCAGCCCTCCCAAAGCTCCCAAAAAATAACCTTCGTGACTCACAGGATCCTTTTGTTGCAAAAAAAAGCCGCCGTGTTTGATCACGGCGGCTTTTTTCCCAACATGTACGTTGTTATTTCTGTGCAAAAAATGTTTCTACCTTCTTGAAGTTCTCATCGGCGGCCGCTTTGAATTCATCACGCCCCTTCTTGTAGGTCTTGATCCAGTCATTGATCAGCTTCTTTCCCTCTTCCGGGAAAAAGGCGGTCTGCTGCTGCATCATGGCCGTGATCATTTTCTCAGTCTGATCCTGAATAACAGCCATCGCATCGAATGAATTGTCAAAAGCCTTCTTGTTAAAATCTACCAACTGTTTTGCAATCTGTTTGGGTTCCATCGTTTCCTCCTAAATTTTGTTTTTGGGTTGTTTTTTGTTTGTTTGCCTATTGCTGACCATTAATTTCCGTTTAAAACCAGAATCTTCTTAATCATTCTTTTTGAAGGAATGACAAATTTACCGCATTTCATTATTGCTTCGTTGGTTTAAGCACATCAATTCCTGACGTTAACATTTTTTCCAGTCTTGAATAGTTCTCAGTGGCAGCTTCTTTAAAATCTCCGGTATACTTTCTATATATACCATGCCAGTCATTGATAATCGATCTTGATTCAGCAGGAATCCAGGGCAATTGCTTCATAACGTTATCCACCGCCTTGACAGTGTGCTCCTGCAACATAACCACGGCATTGAAGCCGTTTTCGAAGGAAGCCTTGTGGGCTTTAATCATTTTCTTTGTCATATCATTGTTATACATATTTTATATCTCCTTTCTTTGTTTGTCTTGTGACTAATTATAATCAGACTTTCTGCTTTGTCAAGAGAAAAAATGTTGCGTTGCAATATATTTCTATCAGCTCTGCCCCATGCCATTAATTATATTATATATTGTATATTCAATTAGTTACAATAACTACTGCCGTCAAATGCATGAAAATGATTATTTTGTGTTGCATTATTTACCGCAATTGCGTAATAATTCCAGAAAAGGGAAACCAAGATGGACAAAAACACTCTTCTTCTGAAAAAATACTCGAACCGAAGGCTTTATGATACGGCAAAAAGTTTATATGTTACGCTTGATTATGTGACCGATGCCATCCGCCAGGGCAGACAGATTCAGGTAACGGATGCGAAAACCGGTGAAGACGTCACACCGGCAATCCTCACGCAGATTGTTCTTGAAGAAGCGCGTAAAAAGAAATTTCTTCTTCCCCCTCCTCTCCTCTATCTGATTATCCAATACGGCGAAAATCTACTATCTGATTTTTTTGAGAAATATCTTGAACAAACCATCAAAAATTATCTGCTGTTCCGGAACATGGCCGACGATCAATTCAAAAAATGGCTCGATTACGGCGAAAATTATTCAAAAATGAATCCAAAAGCAACGGCCGGCCTGTCATCCTTTAAGCCTCTTTTCGATCTATTTACCCCGAACCCAGATAAACAAAAAAACAAAGAAGGTAAGAAAAAAGAATAGAATTGAGGCATTCGGTTTAACGCTGCTTCATCAACTATTGCCTTGACATTATTCTTGTCATCTCTTAACATGCCGCAAAATTCGGATATGAATGTTTAACAGTCTATGTACTCGAAAAAAATAGTTATTCGCTACACTCCAGACACTGTTCAGCAGCCGGTCATTTACCTGCTTGCTCAAAAACACAATCTTGTTTTCAATATTCTTAAAGCCAGAATTTATCCCCGACGCGAGGGAGTCATCGTCCTGGAACTCAGCGGTCAAAAAGAAGATTTTGACCGGGGCATTCGCTTTCTCAAGGAAATGGGGCTGAAGGTCGAGCCTCTTTCGAAAAGTGTGAGCCAGAACCTTGACAAATGCGTTGACTGCGGCGCCTGTACCGGTTTTTGTCCGACCGGCGCCCTGTCTTTTGAGAAAAAAACACAAAAAGTCCTGTTTGATCCCGAAAAATGCAACGGCTGCGAACTTTGTGTTTCCGCATGCCCGGTTCGCGCAATGGAAATTAATTTAATGTAATCAAAAACCTATTTACCGGAAAGGCACCTGAATCAATCATGGGAACAGCAAAAGAAGGTTTTGACAATGAAAAATATATATCTCAACAAACCGAATCGATATTAAAACGCGTTGAAAGGTTCAACAACAAACTCTACCTGGAATTTGGCGGCAAACTTCTCTATGATTACCACGCGGCCCGCGTGCTTCCCGGCTATGATCCCAATGTCAAAATGCGGCTTATCAAAGAGCTCAAGGACCGGGCGGATATCCTGCTTTGCATTTACGCAGGGGATATTGAAAGGAAGAAAATTCGCGCGGATTTCGGCATTACGTACGACGCGGACGCAATGAAACTCATTGACGATCTGCGCAGCTGGAATATCAGTGTGAGGGGCGTTGTCATTACGCGTTTCGAAAATCAGCCTTCCGCGGTCTTATTCAAAAACAAGCTCGAACGCCGGGGCATCCATGTCTTTACGCACCGTTTCACGAAGGGTTACCCGACCAACGTGGATCTGATCGTCAGTGATGAAGGCTACGGCGCCAATGAACGCATCCCGACGGAAAAACCGCTGGTAATCGTTACGGGACCGGGACCGGGCAGCGGAAAAATGGCAACCTGCCTTTCGCAGCTTTATCATGACTACAAAAGCGGCATCAAATCCGGTTATGCCAAGTTTGAAACTTTTCCGATCTGGAATCTGCCGCTCAAGCATCCGGTCAACGTTGCCTACGAAGCGGCAACCGCCGATATCCGGGACTTCAACCAGATCGACCCGTTCCATCTGGAAGCCTACGGTGAAGCCTGCGTCAATTACAACCGTGATGTGGAAGTGTTCCCCGTTTTAAGAAGAATCCTGGAAAAAATCACCGGCGAGCCTTCATTTTACAAGTCTCCGACAGACATGGGCGACAGGAGTCACTGGAGCGCAACAGAGGCAACGAGGGAATCTACTGCGGCGCGGCCATTGAACTCATGGACGGCACGATCATCACGGGGAATAACTCCCCATTGATGCACGCTGCATCCAGTGTGGTGATCCACGCAATTAAACATCTGGCAGGCATTCCCGACAAAATCAAACTATTGCCGCCCAATATCACCGACTCAATCCGAAAGCTGAAAACGGAAATCCTGGATGAAAAAAATGTCAGCCTCGACCTGGAGGAAGCGCTCATCGCGCTCTCCATCAGCGCCGCCACCAATCCGGCCGCGGAACTTGCAATGGAAAAAATAAAGGAATTACAAACCTGTGAAGTTCATATGACACACATTCCCACACCAGGCGACGAAACAGGCCTCAGGCGAATGGGCGTTAATTTGACCAGCGACCCTAATTTTTCGACCAATGATCTTTTTATTACATAGAAAAGTTCATTTCTTCTTGAATTCTTTCTTGGCATCTGTGTCGGCAGTATCCAGCAGCTTGTTGATCTCCCCGGGGACTTTTGTCACCTTGCTCCCCATTTCCTTGGTATCCTGCCAGAAACGGCTGAGCTTATCCCCGATTGCTTCTCCGCCGGTTTTAAATGTTTCAACGGATTTTTTTATTTTGTCGGACGTGGATGCCGGATCCTTGAAAAGGTAAGCGCCTCCACCCAGGAGAATAACTAAAAGCACAATAATAGCCATTTTAATCAATTTGCTTAAGATAAAATACAGAATCAACACAACAAGAGAAATGGCCAGTAACGTGAAGGCCGCCGGGTTTGCCTGGAAATAAGCCCCAACAGATTCCATGGGATAAAGTCTCCTTCCGGTATTTTTTAATTTGGTTTGTTTCTATCGCATTTTTTTTTGAGAAAATCCATTTTTTGTTTGTCTTGACAAGGGGCGGCAGGCGGAAAATAATATAACTTGTAATCGGATTTGAGATGATATATCCGCCGGATGAAGATGATGAAAAAAACAAATATAACCGTCGCCCTGACCACACTGGGATGCAAGGTAAATCAATGTGATTCTGCTTCCATAGCCGGAGAGCTGCAATCAGCCGGCCATATCCTTGTTCCGTTTAACTCCTTTGCCGATGCTTACGTCATCAATACCTGCACGGTAACCTCGTTTGCCGACTTTCAGGCGCGACAGCTCATCCGACGGGCAAAGCGCGCCAATCCCCTGGCCCGCATTATCGTTACCGGCTGCTACGCGCAGACTCAGGCTCAAACGCTCACCGCCATCGATGGAGTTACCACGGTGGTAGGCAACGACAACAAGCATCGGATTGTCGAGATGCTTAATGATCCGGCGCAGAATTCCCGGCAAATCATATCATCCGATATTTTCCTGCAGAAGCAATTCATTTCCACTCCCTTTTCACCATGGACGGGTCGGACCCGGGCTTTTTTCAAAATTCAGGACGGCTGCGACGCGTTTTGCAGCTACTGCATTGTCCCTTTTGCCCGCGGCACCAGCCGCAGCCTGCCCTTCCAGGACGTTCTGCAGGGCGTGAAAAATTTCATCAGTCAAAATTACCAGGAAATTGTTCTCACCGGAATCCATCTGGGACACTATGGACATGATTTACAGCCCGAAACCGATATCGTCCGGATGCTCGAATACCTGTTGTCACAAAATCCCGGGGCAAGGTTTCGCCTCAGTTCCATCGAACCCAATGAAATATCAGAGGATCTGATTTGTCTTTTCAACCGGCATCCAAACCTTTGTCCACACGTGCATATCCCTCTGCAAAGCGGCGATGACTCCATTTTGAAAATGATGAAACGCAATTACGACGTGGCGTTCTATCGTAACCGGGTTGAAAAAGTGGCCCGGGCCATAAAAGACATTGCCATCGGAGTTGACGTGATGGTCGGCTTTCCCGGCGAAGGAGAAAAGGAATTCGGCAATACATTGAAACTTCTGGAAGGCTTACCCGTGTCCTATCTGCATGTTTTCCCATACTCCGAAAGGCCGGGAACCGCTGCCCGGGACATTCAGCCCAAGGTTCCGGAAAAGGTTAAAAAGGAACGGGCCGCCATTCTGCGGGATCTTGGCGCAAAAAAAAGAGAAACGTTCTCCCGGCGCTTTATCGGGAAAACACTGCCGGTGCTGGTTGAGCAAAGCCCGGATAAGAAAACCGGTCTTGGCAAAGGGTTCTCTCATAATTATCTTCCTGTAATACTGGACAAACACCATCGAACTTTAGTAAATACCATTGTCACCGTAGAGATCGAACAGTATCGGGAAGGCAGGCTCACAGGCAGGATTGGTCATGGATAAAGACAGATTAAAACGATTAACAGCTCTTCAGGAAAAGCTCGGCTACATTTTCCGGGATATGGATCTGCTTTCGACCGCCCTGACACACCGCTCCTACACCCATGAGAATCCGCAACCGGGTGCAAACGACAATGAAAGGCTTGAATTCCTGGGTGACGCTGTTTTGGGGCTTTGCATCAGCGATCTGCTGATGAAACAGCACCCCGGTTTTGACGAGGGGACACTCTCCAAATTGAGGTCTCTGATGGTCAACGAAAAACCCCTGGCGGATCTTGCGGGGAAACTTGCCCTGGGAGATTGCCTGCTTCTGGGTCACGGAGAGGAACTGTCCGGCGGACGTTCCAAGGAATCGCTTCTGGCCAACGCCCTGGAAGCTGTGATCGCCGCAATTTATCTCGATTCCGGCTTCGGCAGAACAAAAATAATCCTCAAGCGCCTTATGAAACCCCTCCTGAGTGACGAGACCCTGAACGCACAATGTTTCGATTACAAAACAGCCCTTCAGGAATTGTGTCAGAAGAAATACAAATCAGCGCCGCTTTATACCCTGCTTGATTCATGCGGCCCCGATCATGACAAAATCTTTGAAATTGAAGTTGCCATCGGCAGTGATATCCGGCAAACCGGCCGGGGAAAAAGTAAAAAAGACGCTCAAAAGCAGGCGGCACAAAAAGCCTGGGAAAGTATTCATCATGCAAAAAACTCCTGAAAAACACCTGTTGGAAAAATCTCTGATTATCCCTATTTTTATCATGAACAGCGGCTGCCCGCAGCGCTGCAGTTTCTGCAATGAAAAAATTGCCGCCGGAAATTATGCTCCGGAAGTCATTAAAAGTTTTTTTGACGGAGAAGTCGCCTCCTATCTGCGTTGGAACAAAGACAAAATGCGCAGGGTGGAAATCGCTTTTTACGGGGGCAATTTTACCGGTCTGGAACCTGAATATCAAAAGCGACTCCTGTCATGGGCCGGCGCTTATATTGCAAAAGGACAGGTATCGTCCATCCGGATTTCTACAAGACCCGATTATATTGACGACGACCAGCTGAAATTTTTATATTCCTGCGGCGTCCGGACAATTGAGATCGGCGCCCAGTCATTCAACGAGGAAGTCCTTCGTAAGGCCTGCCGCGGTCATGACGCCCGGGCAACAGTCGAGGCCATGAAACTTCTCAAGAAGCACGGATTTTCAAACGGACTGCACCTGATGGCCGGCCTGCCACTTGAAACACGTGAAATGTTCATGGAAACGATTGAGAAAACCATTGAGCTGCACCCGGACACCGTGCGTATCCATCCGGTGCTTGTTTTCAAAGATACGGCGCTGGCTGATGAATACCGTGCAGGAGGCTATCAGCCCCTTTCGCTTGATGAGGCGGTCCAGTGGTGCTGTCTGGCCAGAGAAAAACTGATACCTGCAGGCATTCGCATCATCCGCTTTGGTCTGCAAATGACACCGGAAATGAGTCAGAAAGGGGCTGTTCTGGCAGGTCCCTTGCACCCGGCCTTCGGCAGCCTGGTTTATTCTGCCGTTTTTTACGCAGCCACCCTGCAATTGCTTAAAAATATTCCCCCGCATATCCGTGAATTACGGTTCAAAGTCTCCAAACATGACGTTTCCAATTTTCAGGGCCTTGGCAACAGAAATGTCGAAGCAATAAAAACCCTTTACCCGGACGCTCATATCGTTATAGACTCTAATCTCGATGTCCCTCCGGGAAATATATCTCTGAACACCGAAGCGGGAGAGACTTATTCTCTCGATATTCCGGGTATCGTGTAAATTATTGGAGACGATCGTGTTTAAATCAGGCTTCATCGCCATCCTGGGCCGTCCGAATGTGGGCAAGTCAACTTTTTTCAACGCGATCATCGGCGACAAAATATCCATCGTCGCCAACAAGCCGCAAACGACGCGCAACCGCATCACGGGCATCAAGAATTTCCCAGACGCGCAATTGATCTTTCTCGACACGCCGGGAATGCACAAACCGAAAAGTCCTCTCAACCGGGCAATGGTGCAGGCGGCCCGCGACACCATCGGCGATGCCGATGTCCTTTTGATGTGGCTGGCGTTAAAGCTCCGGTATTTCTGGCCATCAACAAAATTGACCGGGTCGGGAAACCCTCTCTGCTGCCCCTGATCGATCAATACAGCAGGCTTTATGACTTCGCCGGAATTTTCCCGATCTGTGCCTTAAAAGGCGACGGTCTTGATGAGTTGCTCGCTTGTCTGAAGGAGGCTCTGCCGGAGGGACCGCAGCTGTTTCCCGACGATATCGCAACCGACGCTACCGAACGGTTTATCGCGGCAGAATTTATCCGTGAACAGATTACGCTTTTAACCCAGCAGGAAATTCCTTACGCCGCAGCAGTCATGATTGATCTGTTCAAGGAAGATGAAGAAAAAAATCTGATCCGCATCAGCGCAACCATTAACGTGGAAAAAGAATCGCAAAAAGCGATCATGATCGGGAAAAAAGGCGCCATGCTCAAAAAAATCGGGACGAACGCGCGCCTTTCGATGGAAAAACTTTTCGGCGCGAAGGTTTTTCTGGAATTGTTTGTTCGCGTCAGAAAAGACTGGACCAGTTCCGACAAAATGTTGCGTGAGTTCGGACTTATCAAATAGAGGTTTCCATGCAGGCAAAACCCGTTATCGCCATCGTAGGCCGCCCCAATGTGGGCAAATCAACGCTCTTTAACCGCATTGCGGGAAAGCAGAAGGCCATCGTCATCGACGAACCGGGCGCAACGCGCGACCGCAATTACATGGATTGCGTCTGGCACGATAAAGCTTTCACGCTGATTGACACCGGCGGATTCGAACCGGTAACGGAAGAACGCATTCTGATCCAGATGCGTGAGCAGACAAACCTGGCCATTGAAGAAGCGGATGTCATTATTTTTCTGATGGACGGCAAAGACGGCCTCACCCCGACGGATATTGAAATAGCGCGCCAATTGCGGAGCCGCGGCAAAAATGTATTTTACGCCGCCAATAAAGTGGACGGTGCGCGCCATGAAGAACTTCTCTCTGAATTTTACCGGCTGGGCATCGATGAAATCTATTCCATTTCCGCTCAGCACGGGTTGGGTGTGGATGAACTGCTGGCCGTGCTGACGGAAGGTTTTCCCCAGGCAACCGAAAATAAGGACGACGAAGACGAACCCATTGCGGTAGCGATTGTCGGCAAGCCCAACGTCGGCAAATCATCCCTCATCAATCTGATTTCCGGAAAGGAAAGAAGCATTGCCAATCCCACACCCGGCACCACACGTGACGCCATCGACACAACCATCAAGGTGCACGGCCGGTATTATCTGCTGATTGACACGGCGGGCATCCGCAGGAAAAACAAAATCAGCCTGACGCTGGAAAAATACAGCGTTGTCCAGGCGCTCAAAACCATCAACCGCTGCGATATTGCACTGGTGTTGATCGATGCGGAAGAAGGCATCACCGAGCAGGATGCCAAAATTGTCGGTCTTGCCTATGAGCGCGGCAAAGCATGCATTATCGTGGTGAACAAGTGGGATAAAATCGAAAAAGACAATGCCACCGTGGGTAAATTTGTTGAAAAAATTCATGATGAACTCAAGTTCATGGATTTTGCTCCCATTCTTTTCATTTCCGCACTGACCGGACAGCGCGCGCCGAAGATATTTGAACTTATCAACGACGTCTACAGCCAGTACACGAAAAGAGTGGGCACCTCGCCCTTGAACGATCTGGTCGAAAGATGCGTCCGGAAAAACCCGATGGCGCGCTTTCAGAACAGGACCATGAGCATCTCTTACGCCACGCAAACCGGCATAAAGCCGCCAACATTTATCTTATTCGTTCCGCACGCCAAAGGCGTCCACTTTTCCTATGAGCGATACCTGATGAATCAAATCCGCACCGAATTCGGGTTCGACAAGGTCCCGATTAAACTGATCTTCCGCAAAAAACGCTAATTCCCCGTCTCATAGTCTAAAGGGCACACGCGCCGGCGGAGGACAGGAAGCGCGTTCGCTGAGCTTGTCGAAGCGGTCTTAGTACCTTGCGCCTTCTTCCTTTCACCTTTCATCTTGTCCCTCCGGTCGCTGAGCCTGTCGAAGCGTCCCTTGATCCTTGTCCCTTGTCCCTTGTCTCCCCAGCAGCTTTTTTTCCTTCCACGGTCCTTTCTTATAGTACAGCCAGTTTAAAAAGACAGCAAGTGTACTGCTTGCCAGCATGGCCATCCAAATGCCGTCCTGCCTGAAACCGCCGGGTCCGGCAAGGAAATACGCCAGAGGTATGCGAATGACAAACATGGCAATGAACGACAGGGCCAGCAAAGCCATCGTGTCACCGGCGCTCCGTAGCACCCCCTGAATGGCAAAAATAACGGCAAAGCAGGGGAAAATAAACGCCATCCATTGATAGTAGTCGCGGACGATACTGAGCACACGCGTCCTTTCCGCGGATTCTTTGAGGAATGCGGCACCGATATGCTCCGGAAATATCAACAGCACCAGGGTGCAGACAAGGGCAATGGACAGACCTAAATAAACGGATACCCGCATCGTCTGTAAAACGCGGTCCAGATTCTTAGCGCCCAGATTCTGGCCGGCAATGGTCGTCGCGGCCATCCCGATGGACATAAACGGGATCGTAGCAAGCATGTCAACCTGCATGCCGATACCGAAAGCCGCGGTGACGGCCGTGCCATAACGATTGACAAGAGATACGATGATTACACCGGCCAGGGAGACCACAAGCATCTGGAGCGACGCGGGAACACCGATGACAAAAACTTCCCGGATGATTTGCCAGTCTAGGCTGTAATCCCAGTTGCGCATATTGATATAAGGATTGAAACGCAACAGGTAAACATATCCGATGATGCTGCTTGCCACGGCCGCCAGTGTTGTGCCCCATGCCGCACCGGCCACCCCCAGTGGAGGCAGGGGACCGAACCCCTCGATAAACAGTGGAACGAATGTGACATTGAACACGGCAAGCATGATGAGGATCTTTACGACTGTTGTGGCGTCACCCAGTCCCCGCAACATGCCGTTCATCCAGTTGATAAAAAAATGAAACACCAGCGTGGCTATCATGATGGTCAGATAAGACAGAGCCATCTCCTGGATTTCCGCCGGCGCCTGCACCCATTCGAGCAGCTGGCGGCGAAATATCAGGGCAACAACGGAAATCACCAGGCAAAACAGAATCGAAGAAAAAAATGAGTTTGCCAGGATTTTCCTGAGCATGGCCTGGTCTTTTCGTCCGAATGCCTGCGCAATCAGGACATTCGTGGCCATCCCCAGCCCGATGAGAAATGAGGGCAGCAGCATAATGATGGGCAGGGAGGCGGCTACGGCGGCAACTGCCTTATGCCCCAGAAGCCTGCCCACCCAGATCAGGTTGATAATGCCGTAGACGGACATCAGCAAATTGCCCAACATGATGGGCATTGTGAAATCAATTACCTGTCTTGCGATGCTGCCTTCCGTAAAATCTTTCAAGGTATTCCTTTGGGGTTAATGCATTTACTCCTTCCGGGCAATAATCAGCTGGGTTTTGGGCAGATATTGATCGAAAGATTCCATAACCTTCTCTGCGCCATTCAATTCCATTAAACCGGCCCAGGTGTTTGACCAGCTTTGCAAAACAGGATGATACGGGGGAGCGATAGAATCCAGGACAGCTCCTTGCAGATCTCCCTTCTGATGAACCAGCCAGAATATGGACATAAAAAAGGTCCAGTAGAAACCCCATGTTTCGTATCTTTCCACTTT
>JAGFXG010000166.1 GCA_017860985.1 Deltaproteobacteria bacterium | reverse complement strand
ATTGGCGGAAGTGCATGGGAATCGAACCCACCTGGGACGGTTCTAGCGCCCCACACTGGATTTGAAGTCCAGGAGGCCCACCAGTGACCTTGGCACTTCCTTAAGAACCCTTACAGACTCTTGTAACTTTAAAATGGTCCGGCTGTCAACTTGCAAATGCCATCAGGGGAAAAAAGATGTAACGGTTTTCCTGCAATTTTATTTTTTAAACGCCGGGGTGGTAACCCGTGCGTCAGTTGAGATTGAGCAAATCCTGCGGATGATCAAACAGATAATCAGGCTGGGAGCCGGCCATTTTCGTTTTGCTGTGCCATCCCCAGGTAACACCGACCGTTTTAATGCCGGCCTGCTTGCCTTCTTTTATGTCTCCGGTTGTGTCGCCGATGTAGTAAATGTCTTGCGGCTTCACGCTATACTTTTGAATGACATATAGAATTTTTTCCGTTTTGCTGAGCATGAAATCCGAACCCAGGATATCATCAAAAATTCCATTGAAGTCATAGAGGCGCAGTGCTTCCCGGATGGTCGGCGTGTCGTTCGAAGAAATTACCACCAGTGGGTGATTTTTCTTTAATTCCCGCAAAACTGGTCGGACCGCGTCAAAAGGTTTCATTTCAGCGTAGTTAATCTTTGCAAGGATGCCGGCGGAGGCGGCTGTAAACTTGTCCATGTCTACACCCTTTTGGACCAGTGATTCATAAAAATTCCCCTCAAAGAGTTCCAGAAATTCTTCGCGGCCGCGCGTCAGCGGCTGTCCGATCTGCTGCAGACAATCGGTTACGGTCTTTTCATAAACGTCGATCGAATCTACTAAAACGCCGTCAAAATCAAAAAGGAGCAAATTCATTTTTCAGTTTGTTCCTTTATGCAAACGGGCAATAGCCGCTGAATACGGTCTGGTGATAATGCCTTTTTCCGTGACGATCGCCGAAATCAGTTTAGCCGGTGTAACATCAAATGCCGGATTGTAAACCTTCATGCCGCCAGGCGCCGATTGGGCTCCTTTAAAATGCGTTACTTCACATTCATTTCTTTCTTCAATGGGGATGGACGCTCCAGTCTTCAGCGAAAAATCAAATGTGGAAATCGGTGCCGCAACATAAAAAGGAATCCTGTGTGACTTCGCCAGGACCGCGAGAGAATATGTGCCAATTTTATTGGCTGTATCGCCGTTAGCGACAATGCGGTCCGCCCCGACGATAACCTTGCTGATTTTGTTCTGCTGCATCAGGAACCCCGCCATGTTGTCGCAGATCAGCGTGGCCGGTATTTTTTCTTTTTTCAGTTCCCAGGCGGTCAGTCTTGCGCCCTGCAGCACCGGCCTGGTTTCATCCACAAAGACATGCAACTTTTTCCCCTGTTCACGGGCCGTACGGATGACGCCCAGCGCCGTCCCGTAACCGGCTGTGGCCAGCGCGCCCGCGTTGCAGTGCGTCAGGATGTGATCGCCGTCGGAGATCAGTTTGCTTCCGTGCTGTCCGATCTGTCTGTTGATTTCGATATCTTCGGCGCAGATGCGTCTGGCTTCTTTTACCAATTCACCAGCCAGGTTTTTCTTTCCGGAAAGGATGGCGCTTCCCAGATGCTCTTTCATCCGTTCGATTGCCCAGAAGAGATTGCGGGCGGTCGGCCGGGATTTCTCAATTTCATCACAAACCGCATGAAATGTTTTTTGGAATTTCTCAACCGGTTCTGCTGGAATCGAAAGAGCGCCCAGCGCCGCACCCATGGCTGCGGCCACACCGATGGCCGGCGCGCCGCGAACGGTCAGGTCTTTGATTGCGGTAATTACCTGCCGATAATCCGAACAGATCAACTGCCGCTCGCACAGCGGCAGGGCATTCTGGTCAATCATGACCACCTTGTTGTTTTTCCAGAAGACAGGTTTAATCATCATGGGGCAAGCATCTTTTTAAGCAGACTGTTGACAAGCTGCGGATTGGCCTTGCCCTGGGTTGCCTTCATCACCTGACCGACAAAGAACCCGAAGAGCTTTTCCTTGCCGCTCCGGTAGTCCGCCAGTTGCCCTGGGTTAGCGTCGATTATTGCAGCGATGGTTTTGGTCAGTTCGCCTTCATCGGTAATCTGCACCAGGCCTTTTTCCCGGATGATATCCTGCGGTGGTCGTCCGGTTTGATACATATCGCCAATGATGTCTTTAGCCATTTTGCCGCTGATCGTACCTTCTTCAATCAGATTGATCATATCGGCAAGCGACTTGGCGGTAATGGGGCACCGACGGATATCCCGTTTTTCTTCGTTGAGAAAACGCAGCACATCGCCCATGACCCAGTTGCTGGCCTGCTTGGGTTTGCCGCAAAGCCTGACCACATCTTCATAATAAAGGGCCAGCGCCTTATCGGCCGTGAGCACGCCCGCGTCATAAGCGGGGATCTGATATTCTTTAATAAACCGTTCGCGTTTTGCCGTTGGAAGCTCCGGCAGCGATTCCCGGATCCTTGCAATCCATTCGTCATCCACAATAACTTTCACCAGATCAGGATCGGGAAAATAACGATAGTCATGCGCTTCTTCCTTGCTGCGCATGGAATTGGTTGCCCCCTGCGCATCATCCCACAGGCGTGTTTCCTGAATGATCGGCTGGCCGTTTTCCACAAGATACTGCTGGCGTTTGACTTCGTACTCCAGTGCGCGCTGAACGTTGCGGAATGAGTTCATGTTTTTTAATTCCGTGCGAGTGCCATATTCCTTCTGGCCCACTGGCCGGATGGACACGTTGGCGTCGCAGCGGAAAGAGCCTTCTTCCATATTGCCGTCGCAGATTTCCAGATACACCAGGATTTCATGAAGACGCTTGAGGTATTCTGCCGCCTCTTCCGGCGATCGTATGTCCGGCTCACCGACGATTTCGATGAGCGGTACGCCGGTGCGGTTCAAATCGACGTAACTGGACGGATTATTTTCATCGTGAATCAGCTTACCGGCGTCTTCTTCCATGTGAATACGCGTTATGCCGATTTTTTTCTGATTTCCGGCTGTTTCTACCCATACATAACCATGCTCAGCCAGCGGGTAAGCGTATTGCGAAATCTGGTAGCCTTTGGGTAGATCAGGGTAAAAATAGTTTTTCCGCGCGAAACTGTTGGATGGATTGATGGTGCAGTTGGTCGCAAGCGCCATCATCATGGCGTATTCAACGACTTTCTTATTGAGCACCGGCAGTACGCCGGGCATCCCTAGGCAGACCGGGCAGGTATGGCTGTTGGGCGCTCCGCCGAATTTTGTTGAGCAATTGCAAAATATTTTGGTGTTCGTCAGCATTTGGGCGTGGACTTCCAGCCCGATGATGGTTTCAAATTCCATTATAAAGAGGGCCTCCTTTTTTCGATGGCAGCATTTTTTTCAAACGCCGAGGCAATCTGTAATAATTTTCCTTCCTCAAAATGACCTGCAAGGAACTGGACGCCGATCGGCAGTCCGGCAGCCGTAAATCCGCATGGCACGGACATTCCCGGAATACCGGCCAGGTTAGTCGATATCGTGAAAATGTCTGACAGATACATTTGCAGCGGATCATCCGTTTTTTCTCCGATTTTAAATGCCGGAGTCGGAGTGGTGGGCGTGAGAATGATGTCGCATTCCCTGAATGCATCGTCAAAGTCGCGGCGGATCAGCGCACGTACCTGCGAGGCTTTGCCGTAGTAGGCGTCGTAGTAGCCGGCGGACAGGGCGTAGGTGCCGATCATGATACGGCGTTTGACTTCTTCTCCGAATCCTTCCATCCGGGTTTTACGGTACATCTCCATCAGGTCTCGCGCGCCGGTTGCCCGGAAGCCGTACTTGACGCCGTCATAGCGCGCCAGGTTGGAAGAGGCTTCAGCCGGAGCAATGATATAGTAAACCGCCACGCTGTATTGTGTGTGCGGAAGCGAAATGTCGATGCACCGGCCGCCGCATTTTTTCACCACATCAATCGCCTTGTTGATGGCTGCGCTGACTTCCGGATCGATGCCCTCAACAAAATATTCTTTAGGGATGCCGACTTTCCAACCTGAAATGTCGCGGCCGATAAACTGGCGGTAGTCGGGCACTTCCGTTCTTACGGATGTGGATTCCCTGGGATCGTAACCGGCCAGGACATTCATCATAATGGCGCAGTCTTCCACGTCCTTCGTGAAAGGGCCGATCTGGTCCAGCGAGGATGCAAACGCGATGAGTCCAAAGCGTGAAACCCGTCCATAAGTCGGTTTCATGCCGACAACACCGCAGAGGGCTGCCGGTTGGCGGATCGATCCTCCCGTATCGGAGCCGATGGTTGCAATGCATTCATCGGCAGCCACCGACGTTGCGGAGCCTCCGCTGGAACCGCCGGGGATTCTTTCCAGGTCCCACGGGTTTCGTGTCGGACCGAAAAAGGATGTTTCCGTCGAAGAACCCATCGCAAATTCATCCATATTGGTTTTTC
>JAGFXG010000165.1 GCA_017860985.1 Deltaproteobacteria bacterium | reverse complement strand
CCACCCGCCGCACGCAGGCGGCACAGGTCATTCCCTGAATATGGATCTGCACTTTATCCGGCAACGTCGTATCCCGCCTTTTTAATTGCCCCCGTGACCACCGCCATGTCCACAGGCCGGGTCTCGTCATAGGAGGCCGTTTCTGTTTTCAGATCAACCTTGATGTTTTCGATTCCATCAATAGCGTTGAGTGCTTTGGTAACTGCCATGACGCAATGCTGGCAGCTCATGCCTTTAATTTTGATTGTTTTCACAAGAAGCCTCCTTCAATTGATTATTTCCCCTAAAATAATAATTATTCATGCAATAGCAAGCTTTATATGGTACTTGATAAAAAATAAAAATTCTGTATGATTATAGGCAAAAGGACGCTCTATGATCATACGATGCTGGGGAGCCAGGGGATCCATACCAACCTCGGGCAATCATTATCTGCGCTATGGCGGAAACACAACCTGCCTGGAAATTCGCAATAGCAGTGATGATGTTCTGTTGGTTGATGCCGGTTCGGGAATCCGTGAAGCGGGCAATGCCCTGCTTGCCGAGGGACATCGCGATTTCACGCTGATCCTGACGCACGCACACTGGGACCACATCATGGGGTTTCCCTTCTTCAAGCCGCTGTACCATCACAGGACAAAGATTGCCGTCTGGGGCTGTGATTTTGCGCAGCATTCCATCCGGGACATGCTTGCCCGCGTGATGTCCGCGCCGTATTTCCCGATCAACTATGATGATGTTCATGCCGACGTGATCTATGAGGATTCATGCGGAGGCGTATACACGCTGGGCGATGTCAGTATCACGCAGATTGCTCTTTCCCACCCGAATCAGGGCATGGGTTACAAATTTACAGAAAACGGCAAAACCTTTGTCTTTCTTACAGACAATGAACTGGCCTTCCGCCACGAAGGAGGGATGGCCCGTCAGGACTATTTGGAATTCTGCCGAGGCGCCGATGTGCTGTTTCATGATGCGGAGTACCGCAATGAGGAATATTCTAAAAGACATGGCTGGGGGCATTCCACTATCGAGCAGGCGGTAGACCTTGCCCTGGATGCGGGTGTCGGGCGGCTGGGGCTTTTCCATCACAACCAGGATCATCTGGACGACGAAATTGATGATATGGTCTTGCAGTGCCGTCAAATCATCCGTGAACGGAACAGCAGGCTTGAGTGTTTTGCCGTATCTCAGATGATGGAACTTACCGTTTAAAAGATCCACTTGAAAATTATAAATCATAACCGGAGAGCGCTCCATGCTGATCGTTTTGCACCTGGCCCTGATGATTGCCGCTGTGATATCTTTCACCGCGGGCGTCGGAATTGCCATGTTTGCAAGGAAGAAAAAAAACTGGCTGAAGCTTCACAAGGCAATCAACACGTCGGGGGTTATAATCGGGCTTGCCGGTGCGGCCATGGCTTTTGCCAACGTCCTGACATCGGCCGGCAATCACCTTTCAGGGCTGCATCACCGGGTCGGATTCATCGCGATCATTTTATTCTGCATCACCCTTTATTTAGGGTTCTACTCGTTCAAAGCCGCCAATAAAACCGCTGTCCGTACAACACATCGCTGGTCCGGACGTTTTTCGCTGATCGCCATGCTGGCAGCCTTGATTATGGGCCTGAAGATGATCGGTGTTCTGTAAATGCTTCTTCCGACAACTTCCGAAGAAATAAGCAAACGGTCATGGGACCGGCCTGACGTCATTCTGGTGACGGGCGATGCCTATATCGACAGTCCGCACATTGGCGTGGCGGTAATCGGCCGTGTGCTGGCCGGCGCCGGGTATCGCGTGGGAGTGATTGCGCAGCCGGATCCGGAAAGCGGCACGGACATTCAGCGCCTGGGTGAACCCCGGCTTTTCTGGGGAATCACCGGCGGCTGCATGGACTCCATGGTTGCCAATTACACCGCCCTGAAAAAAAGAAGGCATGAAGATGATCTGACGCCCGGGGGCAAAAACAACCGGCGCCCCGACCGTGCCGTTATTGCCTACGCCAACCTCATTCGCCGCTACTTTAAAAACACAAAACCGCTTGTTTTGGGCGGCGTGGAAGCCGGCATGCGGCGGATTGCCCATTACGATTTCTGGTCGGATACGATCCGGCGCGCAGTTTTATTTGATGCCCGTGCAGATATCCTGGCTTACGGCATGGCGGAGCTCGCCGTTCTTGAAATTGCTCAAAGGCTGGCTCAGGGACAGGACCTCAGAGATATACGCGGCACCTGCGTTATTGAAGACAATCCGCCGACTGACTACCTGGAATTGCCCTCTTATGAAAAAGTGAAAGCGGATCCGGAAGCATTTGCAAGAATGTTCAACATCTTTGCCGGTGAAAACGATCCGGTCACGGCGCGCGGCCTTTACCAGAGACACGGCAGCCGCTGCCTGGTGCATCATCCGCCGCAGCCTCATTTGACCATGCAAGAACTGGATGCCGTTTACAATCTGGATTTTTCCCGTCGCGTACACCCTTATTATGAAAAGCAGGGTAAAGTCCGGGCCATGGACACCATATCGTTTTCGCTGACCACACACCGGGGCTGTTTCGGGGAATGTCGTTTCTGTTCCATCGCTCTGCATGAAGGAAGGACGGTCCTCAGCCGAAGTGAAGAATCTATCCTTGCCGAAGCACGGAAAATAGCGGCTCTGCCGGGTTTTACGGGATACATCGTGGATGTCGGCGGAGCAACAGCAAACATGTATGGAATCGACTGCGCCCGCAAACAAGTTCAGGGCGCGTGTCCGGACAAACGATGTCTGTACCCGCGCGTATGCTCTTCTCTGAAACCGGATCACGCAAGGCAGATCAGACTGCTTGCGGCCCTTCGCCGGATTCCGGTCGTTAAAAAAATATTTGTCGCCTCAGGCATTCGTCATGACCTGGTTTTGGCGGATAAAAAAAACGGCCTGTCTTATATGCGGGAGCTGGTGAGATACCACATTTCAGGCCAGCTGAAAATCGCGCCGGAGCATGTCGTGACATCCACCCTTGCGCTTATGGGAAAACCGGCGTCGGGGACGTTGATCGATTTCAAGCACCTTTTTGAAAAGGTCAATGCGGAAGCTAAACAAAAGCAATTTCTGACGTATTATTTTATTGCCGCCCATCCGGGCTGCACCGAAGATGACATGCGCGAATTGAAATCCTTCGCCTCGCGTGAATTGAAAACAACGCCTCAGCAGGTGCAGATCTTCACGCCTTTGCCCTCAACCTTTTCCGCGCTCATGTACTGGACGGGGATTGATCCGGAAACCGGCAGGAAGATTTACGTGGAAAAGGACCCTGTAAAAAAACAGAAGCAGAAGGATGTTGTCACCCCGGAGCGTAAACGTTCGGGAAAAGGGGTGGAATATAAAAGAAAAAAAGTGTGATCGGATGCGGGGCCTCATTTCTTTGTCCCCCTCTGCAGGGGGCGCAGGGGGAGGGTGGTTAGGACATCCACCTCCGGCACTTCGTGCCAACTCCGCCTAACCTGAAGGTCACGCGAGCGGAGGACAAAGCAGTGACAATCATTTATATTCAATTTCCGGAGTAATATTTGGAAAAAAGCGTTGGACGCACGAAACTATGAATAAAAAAATGAAATGCCTGTGTGTGATTTTTGTCTGTGCTTGCGTGATCGGCTGCACCCTGAAGTCATCATCCGGGATCAGCCCGGAGGCCGTGTTCCGAAACTACGACTTCCCTGTTTTCGAATCCGCGAGCCATCTGTGCCGGCAGCATGTTTACGGGTCGAGTGGCGAAATAACATGGGACGCTCTTGCAACATCTGCGCAACCGGATCAGGTTGCTTCATTCTACCTCGAACGCCTCGGCACGAAGGCCATGACGAAAGATGCGTGTGGGTGGACCTGGAGATTTCCGGCCGGTTCTCCTGAACCTGAGCGAGTTTTCTCGATTCATCCCCTAATAGCCGCCGGCCCCTGGAAACAATGCAAAAGTTCAGTTTCTTTGGATGACAAAACCGTCATCATGCTTTCGACGATCACGAGGTTTCGGAAATAGCCTGTGATACCCTGCCGCGCATCTGTTGTGTCCAGGATAGCGCATAGCGCCCACCCGCGGCTAATAATTCTTCGTGGCTGCCGGATTCGATAACGTGCCCGCGGTCCATCACGTGAATGATGTCCGCCTGCATGGCCGTGGTGAAACGGTGAGTAATGATGAGCGCCGTCCGGCCCGCGACCAGTTGGCGGAACCGTGCCAGCCAGTCCGCTTCGGCCCACGAGTCCATTGAGCTTGTCGGTTCATCCAGAATGATCAGTTGGGCCTGCCGCAGGAAGGCCCGGGCAAGAGCCAGCCGCTGCCATTCGCCGCCACTCAATTCCGCACCGCCGAACCACTTGCCCAGGACCGCAGAATAGGTGTCCGGCAGGCGGGAAATGGGAGCATCGGCGCCCGCGGCCCTTGCTGCGGTTTCAATTCGTG
>JAGFXG010000164.1 GCA_017860985.1 Deltaproteobacteria bacterium | reverse complement strand
GGGAGGGTTCAAAAGTCAATAAACTTTTGAACCCTCCCTTTTTTATGGTGAATATGGAGCCTTCTCTAGAAGGTCAGGGGCGATGATGAATCGCCGCCCTCGACCTTTCAAGACGCTTAGACCAGCTTCAGGTAATTTTTAACCAGATACTCCGCGGTTTGCAGAGCGCCTTTGGCCGCGCCCAGTTTGGTGTTGTGCGCCAGGCAGACGTATTTGATGCCGTTTTCGATAATCGGATCTTTGCGTATACGACCCACGGTGACAGTCATGCCGCCGCCCTTGTCGCGGTCCATGCGCGGCTGGGGACGGAACGGATCATCGGTGACGTCAATCAGATGCGCGGGTGAACTGGGCAGGTGCAGTTCGGCAAAATCCCTGCCGTATTCAATCATGACCCTTTTCACGTCTTCGGGCGAACAGGGTTTTTCGGTCTGCACAAACGCGACTACCATGTGACCGTCGATGACCGGCACCCGGGTGCAGGTGGCGGTAATCCCGAAGGCTGCATCCTGAATGGTGCTGCCGGTGAACTTCCCCAAAATCTTCTGCGGTTCAGTTTCAACTTTCGGTTCTTCTCCCGATATGTAGGGAACGACATTTTCTGTCATATCCATGGCGGAAAGCCCGGGAGTTCTGCCGGCGCCGGACATGGCTTGAAGTGATGTTGCCACGACCTGCCTGACGCCGAAATTGTCGAGAATCGGCTTTAATGAAATCACCAGGCCGGCAATGGTGCAGTTGGATTTGGGCGAAATGAATCCCTTCCATCCGCGGTTTTTCTGCTGAACGGCAAGAAGCGCCGCGTGATCCATATTGACGCCGCCCACCAGAATCGGGGTGTCGGCTTCATAGCGAAAAGCCGATGCAGTGCTGATGACCGGGGTGGTTTTTGCGTATTTCGGTTCCAGTTCTTTGGCAGGACCCGAATCCATGGTCGAAAAGATGATATCCACGGATGTCGGATCGAAACTGGCCGCTTCTTCCACAATCATATTGGCGATATCAGCCGGCAGCTCCTCGGGGCACCACCAGCGAATGGAGCCGTTGGCGTCCCGCAGTGCGTCGATATATTTCTTTTCGGCCGAGCGCTCCGAGGCGACCAGTTTGCTGATTTTGAACCAGGGATGTCCGAGCAGACTGACGATCGCCTGTTGACCGACGATTCCGGTCGCGCCCACAATGGCAATTTTTAACATAAACAATATCCTCCAAAATTATTTGTTTTTTAAAATTTCTTTTGTATTTTCAACATCTGCCGCGATCTGCCGCTTCAAGCTTTCGGGGCCGTCAAATTTGACAATGTCCCGTAGTTTCTCCACAAACAAAACATTTAATTTTTTTCTGCGCAGGTCGCCCTCGTAATCCAGCAGGAAAACCTCCAGCGTGGATGTGTAATCTTCAAACGTCGGTTTTGCCCCGATATTAAGCGCCCCCATGTATCTGTTGCCATCGACCGTGACAAATGCCGCGTATATGCCCGATGGCGGCAGCAGTTCCTTTTCCGGTTCGATATTGGCGGTGGGGTACCCCAGGCCGGTCCCTCTGCCGGCCCCCGAGACCACCGTTCCTGCAACATTGTAAAAACGTCCCAAAAGCCTGGTCGCGCCGGGGATGTCTCCCGACAGGATGCAGTTTCGGATCAGTGTGCTGCTCACAATTTCCTGATCGATTTTAAACGCCGTTATCACTTCAACGGAAAAACCGAGTTTTCGCCCCTGGGTCTTAAGGTATGCGTCGTTACCCTGCCTCGCCTGCCCGAAAACATAATCGTGGCCGATAATGATTTTTGTTATAGCCAGTTTTTTCCACAGAAAATCATGCACAAACTCTTCGGCGGTGATTTTCGAGTAATTCAAGTCAAAGGGAATAATGACCGTCGCGTCAACGCCGCAGCCCTCCAGCAAAGCGATCTTTTCGGACCTTGTGGTAATCAGGTAAAAGGGCCGAATATTCGGATGCAGGATCATTTTGGGATGAGGATCGAAAGTGATCACCAGCGATTTTTGTCCGGATTTATTTGCCTCTGCCGCAAGTTTTCGGCAGATATGCTGGTGGCTCAGGTGTACGCCGTCAAAATTGCCGATGGTGACAAAGGCTCCCCGGAAATCCCCGGTTATGTTTTCAATCCCATCAAATATCTTCATGATGCACCGCTAAAACTCCTTTAATCCCGTTCGCGCTGGATGAGCATTAATTCTCCGCAGCTTGCTGCGATACGATAATGTTCATTTCACACCTCGACAGATTGCTGAGAGGTGGTTGATTAAGCTTTATAACATAGCATTTTGACCATTAATTTCAAGCGGATTTTATCTTGACAAGACAGCACCGTTCGGTATAGAGCACAACTCACGTGCCGAAGTGGCGGAATTGGTAGACGCGCTAGGTTCAGGGTCTAGTGGGTGTACGCCTGTGCTGGTTCAAATCCAGTCTTCGGCACCATTTTTTTGTTGTTCAGGTGATTTCCTTTGCATGGATTTCCGCAATGGAAGAGACAAATTCAACTTCCCGCGGCACCTTGTAAGGAGAGAGATAGGTTTTGCAGTGCCGAATGATTTCCTTGTCGTCCGGCTGAAATCCGCCGCGAAGGACAACCGCTGCTTTTACCACTTCCCCCCGCATTAAATCTTGCTTGCCCACTACCCGCGATTCTTTCACCGCCGGATACATGTTCAGCACGGTTTCAACTTCACTCGGATAGACATTAAACCCGCTGGTGATGATCATTCTTTTCTTAAGGCCTGTCAGGAAAATGTAATGGTCTTCGTCCATTCTGCCCAGGTCCCCGGTATAGAGCCAGCCATCCTTGATTACCGCCGCCGTGGCGGCGTCATCTTTATAATAGCCTTTCATAACGTTGCCGCCCCGGATGATGAGCTCACCTACCTGATTTACCGGCAGTTCCTGCCCGGCTTCATCAACAATTTTGATATCAATGCCGTTAAGAGGGGAGCCAATGGAGCCGTGTTTTGCCGCGAATTCAATTCTATTGAAAGAACATGCGGGAGACGCTTCCGTCAGGCCGTAGCCCTCAAGAAGCCGTGCGCCGAATTTCTGCTCGAAGAGAGGAATAAACTCGGGAGGCATGGCTGAACCGCCGGTGACGCAAAGCTTCAACGAACTCACATCATATTTTTCTGCCTTATCGTAAAAGACCATGCCGATGTAGAGGCGGGGAACGGCACAGATATAGGTTATTCTGTTTTTTTCTATCGTGGAAAAAAGACTGTCCATGGTTAATCGATCCATCATGACTGTGGAACAGCCTGCCTGTATGACGTTCAGCATGTTTACGGTGGCTCCGAAAGAGTGGAACAGGGGAATCAGGCAAAGACCGATGTCATCCGGCTCCCTGCGGAAGATTGGCTGTATCATGTTGAGCTCTTCGCAAAGATTGCGATGGGTCAGCACTGCCCCTAGAGGCCTGCCGGTCAACCCTGCCGTATAAATCAGCATGGCCGGGTCATCGGGATCGATAGTGGTTGCAAGAGGTTCTTCTGGATAACGTGAACTTTCCTGCTCAGCCATAAAAGGTTTCTGTCCGGAATGGATGGTGTGCAGTATGCGGCAGGTTTCAAGCTGATCTTGAATCTCGCGGTATCTTTTTTCGCCCGATTCCTGGGCAATGAGAATCTTTGCGTCACTGTTATTCAGAAGATAGCGCAGCTCAGCCGGAGTGGATGAGGTATTGAGCAAAACGACGACGGCTCCGGATCGGACGACGGCCAAACAATAATAAAAGAACTCCGGGATATTCGGAAGCATTAACGCTACCTTATCGCCTTTTTCCATTCCCAGATTTTTTAAGACTTGTGCGGCAGCAGACACGGCCCAGTGCAATTGCCTGTAGGTGATGCGGCTGTTATCCGCAATCAGGACAGGTCGATCAGTATGGTGTTGGACAGATTCGTTAAGCAGCAGTGCAAGGTTAATGGTTTTTACAGTCCCCCTGAACGATTTGTGGTTAATCTAGCAGAGAAAAATTTTTATTTCAAGGAACGATCAATCGAGGAAAATGTTTATTTTAAGGTGTTTTTTTTCTTGCCAGTGGGTTGATTTTACCATATACTCCCGACCCGATCAGGATGAAAATTGAAGTTCATCCATAGATTGGTTTAAAAAAACTAATGGGCACAAAGGGAGGGGCAAAATGAAAAAGTTTTTTGTTGCGATTTTACTTGTTTTATCATTGTTCGTTTTTACATCTTATGCTGCTTCGTTGAAAGTAGGGGACAAAATTGGCGATTTCAAACTTAATGATGCACTTAATGATAAGGTATACAGCCTCAGTTCACCGGAATTCGCCGGCAAGGTTGTATACATGGTATACGCCAGTTCGAGCTCAACAGATGATAACGATCATGTAACTGAAGCACTTAAAGCCAACAAGGATGTCGAGCGGCTTAAGAGTGAAAAGAAATACGTTGGGCTGGGTATAGGCAACCAGAA
>JAGFXG010000163.1 GCA_017860985.1 Deltaproteobacteria bacterium | reverse complement strand
CCTGCGCCGAGAAAGCGATCCCCGTTTTTGAATATTCACCCCTGGAAGTGAAAAAGGCCGTTGTCGGTTACGGCCGGGCTGAAAAACGGCAGGTACAGATGATGGTGAAAGCCATCCTGAAGCTCGATGCTCTGCCGCCCGCGGACGCGGCGGACGCCCTGGCAGCGGCGATATGCCAGGCTAATTTTCAAAAGGAGCAACCCCTCTGATGATCGCTCTGCTTTCAGGCAAAATCGCATACAAGGGAATTTCGCATATTGTGGTGGATACACAGGGCGTCGGTTATCGTGTCTTTATTCCGCTCACCACGTTTTATGAACTTCCCGACGCGGGGCAGCCCATCTCCCTGCACATTCACACTTCCGTCAAAGAGGATGCCATTAACCTGTTCGGTTTCTATACGCTTCAGGAACGCGAGCTCTTCCAGTTGATGATTTCCGTCAGCGGCATCGGACCGAAAGTGGCCATGAATGTTCTTTCAGGCATATCCGCCACCGAACTGCTCGAAGCGATTTCGGGCGGCAATCTGACCAAACTGATCGCTATTCCGGGCATCGGCAGAAAAATGGCGGAGCGCTTAATCCTGGAGCTCAAGGATAAAGCCGTCAAAAAAATGGCGGCGGAGCAGATCCCGATGATGGACACGAAGCAAAAACGAAACGAGATGATCCGGGAAGATGTACTTTCCGCGCTGGTTAATCTGGGGTATAAAGGCAATGCTGCCAGGGATGCCCTGGATAAAGTTGTGCGCGAAGCAGAAGGAGAGCTGCCCATGGATCAGCTCTTGAAGAAAGCGCTAAAAATTCTTGCCGGCTGATGCCGGAGAGTTTCAGGTAGAGATTTATGGATGCCCATCTAAAAAATCCTTTAATCAATCCGGTTTGCGCCGAAGATGAAGGCTCGCTGGATATCAGTTTGCGTCCGCCTAATCTGGTCGATTACGTCGGTCAGGACAAGGTGAAAAGCAACCTGTCGATTTTTATTGAAGCAGCCCGAAAACGGCGCGAGTCGCTTGATCATGTTTTGCTTTACGGCCCCCCGGGTCTGGGTAAAACCACACTGGCCTATATTATAGCCAGAGAACTCGGGGTGGATATCAAGGTGACTTCGGGGCCGGTGATTGAGCGTCCCGGAGACCTGGCTGCAATTCTGACCAACATGCATGAACATGAGGTATTGTTTATTGATGAAATCCACCGGCTTTCCCACGTTGTGGAAGAAATTCTTTATCCGGCCATGGAGGATTTTCACATTGACATTTTAATCGGACAGGGACCTTCGGCCCGGTCAATGAAACTGGACATCCCGAAGTTTACCCTGGTTGGAGCGACCACGCGTGCGGGGTCTCTCACGTCTCCCCTGCGGGACCGTTTCGGCATGCATTTTCGTCTGGAGTTCTATACGCCGCAGGAGCTGGCCGTGATTATCAAGCGGTCTGCATCAATCCTGGGCGTCAAGCTGTCCGGTGACGGCCCGGAGGAGCTGGCCAGGCGTGCGAGAGGTACGCCGCGCATCGCCAACAGGCTGCTCAAGCGAGTTCGCGACTACGCGGAAGTGAAGGGTAACGGAACGATTGACGGAGAGATTGCCCGCCAGGCGCTGGATGCGTTTGAAGTCGATCAGAAGGGGTTCGATCAAATGGACCGCAAACTGCTTCTGGCGCTGATTGAAAGATTCAACGGAGGACCGGTCGGCGTGGAGAGCCTTGCGGCGGCAATCGGTGAAGAGAGAGTCACGATTGAAGATGTTTACGAACCTTACCTGATCCAGGAAGGCTATCTGCAGAGAACCTCGAGGGGCAGGGTGGCCTGTCCCAGGGCTTACGAACATTTCGGACTGAAAGCGTCGGGAGCCCAGAAGGAACTGTTTTAATCCCGCTCACGCGGGATGAGTGTTAGTTCTCAGCAGCTTGTAGCGATATAATAAATTCATTTCATGCCTCGACAGCTTGCTGCGGGGTGGTTGATCCCGGAGGCCATCGAATTCATGAATCTGCTGATGCATATTTGCTGTGGGCCTTGCACGATCTATCCTCTCAAGGAATTACGAACGCACGGTCATGCCGTGACAGGCCTGTTCTACAATTCCAACATTCATCCCTATCAGGAATATTTACGGCGCAAACAAACTTTGCAGGAATATGCCGGGAAAATTCTGCTGAATGTTGTCTGGCCGGACGGCTATCCGATGGAGGAGTTTTTAAGTCAGGTGGCCAACAGGCATGAAGATCGATGTGTTTATTGTCTGACGGACCGAATGAAATATACGGCCGAGCAGGCAAAAAAAGATCATTATGATGCCTTTACGTCTACCTTGCTATACAGCCGCTATCAGAAACATGATTTGATCAGGCAGATTGGCGAAGAACTGGGTCATCAGACGGGAGTCCCTTTTTATTACCAGGATTTTCGTGTCGGCTGGAATGAAGGGGTTAAGATATCGAGGGAGATGGGGATGTACCGCCAGCCCTATTGCGGTTGTATTTACAGTGAAAAAGAAAGATATTATGCGTAAGTCTTTATCTTTCAATGCGTGGTTTTGACTTTTATCATGTGTGGCATTTGGGACACAACAAAGAGCGGCATGTGTAAGACGGGCCAGAAGTATTGCATTTAATATAATCAATAATTACAGATAATTATTCATTTTTTACTAGCCATGGTCTATGGTTGGTATGGTTATTGCTGTTTATGCCTTCAATCAATCAGGAATAAGGTTGTATATGCATTTACAGAGAACACTTAAAAAAGAAATTGTCTGCGCAAGCATCGGTTTGCATACCGGCCGTAAGGTCAACATGAAGATTAAGCCGGCTCCCGTGGATACCGGTGTTTTGTTCATTCGAACCGATTTGCCCGATGCCAGGCCAATTCCGGCAGACTTCAGGATGGTCTGTGATACCACTCTGGCCACTTCCCTGGGGTATGACGGCGTCAGTGTTGCCACCGTAGAGCATATTTTGTCGGCGTTCAGCGGCATGGGCGTTGATAACGCCACGATCGAACTGGATTCTTTTGAGGTTCCGATCATGGACGGCAGTTCACGGCCGTTTGTCGATATGCTCAAGGGAGTGGGGACCCGGCCGCAGGGTAAATTTAAAAAAATGCTCGTCATCAAAAAGCCTGTGTCCGTAAAAAACGAAGAGGGAAGGGCAATGCTGATGCCCTCTGATGAATTTAAGATAACGTATGACATTGATTTTGCGCACAAGGCAATCGGTCGTCAATCCTACAGTTTTGTTTTTTCCGATAAAAATTATCAGGATGACATTTGTCAGGCGAGAACGTTCGGCTTTCTGAAAGAAGTTGAATTTTTGCAGGCAAGAGGATTGGGACTGGGTGGATCACTGGATAATGTCATCATCCTCGATGATAAGAAAGTTATCAATAAAAGCGGTTTGCGCATGCCCGATGAATTTGTCAAACATAAAATACTGGATGCCATCGGGGATTTATTCTTACTGGGAATGCCGATTATCGGTCATTTTGTAGCCTATAAGTCAGGTCACAGGCTGAATAATCTCTTATTGAGAGAGCTTATGCTTCAGGAAAATTCCTGGGATATTATCACGTCACAGGATCAAAGACAGTCAACAAGATACACATCGTGTAAAATTCCCTCTTTTACCATCCTGGATGCCGTACAGATTTAAGTTCATTCCATCGTCAGAATCTTTCAGCGGCATAAATTAACTTGATTTTTATCGACAGGTTACCTAGTATAATCTATTAAACATTAATCAGTGTGCGGGGCTATTATCGTAAAATCACCATTAAAATAAGCCTCTTAGCCTAAAAACATGGATATATGGGACGCATGAATTGCCGTTTCGGGACATCTGACGCAATCCGTGTGAACGTTTTCATAGAAAGAAATGAATGATATGAAAAACAGGATGGGTTTTCGGGGAAGGTTGCTTTGTGCCTGTTTGTGCCTGATTGCCATAACGGCCGTTTTGCCTGCAGATGCGAAAGCGGCCGTGAAGCCCCGGATAGTTGATATGTTGATAACCAGCAATATGCAGAATGTGCTGCTATATGCCAGGCTGGTGGATTGCTTCAGAGCAGATATGGATTCAGCGATCCTGGCCGGTGTCCCGGCTGTTTTCACGCTTTACGTGGATGTTTATCAGGAAAGACCCTATCGATGGGATACAAAGATTGCCACGAAAGAGATTCGCCGCACGATTAAATACGACAATTTAAAGAAAACATTTTCCATCACGACAAACGGCAACAGCCAACCGGTATTGTTCACTGATTTTCAAAGCGCGCAAAAAGCGATGTCGGACCTGAACGGGATTCCCGTGGTTCCTCTTTCCAGGTTAACGAAAAACAATCAGTACTATGCACAGGTTCATGTTAAAATCGATAAGATCCGGCTACCCTTCTATATGGAATATGTATTTGTTTTTGTATCATATTGGGATTTTGAAACACCGACGTATAAAATAAGATTTTCCTATTAATCATCCGTCGAATACCCATT
>JAGFXG010000162.1 GCA_017860985.1 Deltaproteobacteria bacterium | reverse complement strand
CATCAAGATAAAAAAACTGGTTGACCTGGAAGCCGGCAGCAAGGGAAAGCCCACGGATAAAGAAATCCGCGCGTTTTACTCGGAAAACAAGGATAAGTTTACAGCGCAGGAAACGGTCCATGTCCGTCATATTCTCGTTGCGATTGATCCCAAAGATGATGAAAAAATAAAAGCGGAAAAGAAAGCCAGAATAGAGAATCTGCGCAAGCAGGTTGTCGATGGGGCGGATTTTGCGGAAATCGCCAGAAACAATTCCGACTGTCCCAGCAAGGAAAACGGCGGCGATCTGGGCGAAATCAAGAGAGGCCAGACGATCAAACCGTTTGAAGACGCAGCTTTTTCGCAGGAAAAAGACAAAATCGGGCCGGTTGTGTCCACGGAATTCGGCCATCATGTCATTCAGGTTCTTGGTCACAACCCCGGAAAAACGGTAGGTCTCGATGAGGTCAAAGCTAAAATAGCCCGTCATCTGGAGCAGCAGAAACAGGCGGAAATATTTTCTCAAATGACGGATCGGCTGCGCAAAAAAGCGGTCATCACATATTACAAAGAAAATGAGAATCAGTAATCCGGGTCAGATTGATGAAGGACTCTGGCTTCTGGGCACGAAGGAATCGTGTGTCTACCTGCTGGAGGGCAGTCAGTCGTCAGCCCTCATCAGCGCGGGTATGAGCTATATCATACCGGATTTGCTCCGGCAGATCGATGCCTTTGGCATATCCGCGAATAAAATAGAACACATCATTATTCTGCATTCACATTTTGATCATGTCGGCATTGTGCCTTTTTTAAAAAGAAAATGGCCGCATGTGACGATTTATGCATCAGCCCGCGGATGGCAGGTTCTGAACAATCCCAAAGCGGTTTCCATCATTAACGACTATACGATGAAGGTATGCCGCAGAGTGCGGGGCAACGCTGATGACCTGTCTTTGCTGGACTGGCAGTGGCGATGTGATGTCCATGGAGAAACGCTGGGGCAGGGCAGTCGAATCGATCTGGGAAACAGGCATATTGAAATCCACGAAACGCCGGGGCATTCCTCATGTTCAATTTCCGCTTACTTTCCGCAGTTAAAAGTCTTGTTTCCGTCGGATGCGGCGGCCATCCCCTATCGTGACGAATATATAATTGCCGCCGGGTCAAATTTCACGCAGTATTTACAAAGCATGGACAAACTATCCGGGCTGGATATCGAAACACTTTGTGCAGATCATTATGGATACGTTTCGGGGGATGAAGCAAAACACTATATTGCAAGAAGCAAGGCCGCGGCGGACCAGATGATTGACAGGTTGCTTCTTGCGCTTCGTCAGGAAAGCAGTGTCGAGCAGGCGGCAAGGCAACTGGTGAAAAGCCATTTTGATCTCAGGCCGGATTATTTCGTTGACCCGGACATCCTGCTTGGCACTTATACTCGAATGTTAAAACAGTTTATCGATGCTTGAGCTCACAGCTCATAGGTCTGCCTAACAGTATTCAGCCTGATCGCCTACTTAAAGCTGTGTTCTTCAGACGGGAAAGCGCTGGTTTTTACATCCCGGACATAGCTCTTGACGGCTTTCTTGATTTCCAGGTTCAGATTGGCGTATTTTTTGACAAATTTTGGCGCCATCCTGTCATAAATGCCCAGCATGTCGTTCACCACAAGAACCTGTCCGTCACAGTGAACACCAGCGCCAATGCCGATTGTGGGAATGGAAAGAGCGGCAGTAATATCCGCCGCCAGTTTTTCCGGCACACATTCCAGCACCAAAGAGAAAGCTCCGGCTTCTTCCAGAATTTTTGCGTCCTCCATGATTTTTTCGGCGGCTTCATCATTCTTACCCTGCACTTTATAACCGCCCATCTGGTTGACCGATTGCGGTGTCAGACCCAGATGCCCCATAACGGGTATTCCCGTGTATGTCATTTTATGAACGATATCCGCATATTCCCGGCCGCCTTCGAGCTTGACCGCCTGGGCGTCGGCTTCTTTCAGAAAGCGTCCCGCATTGAAAAGCGCCGTTTCCTGCGATACCTGATAGGACAAAAACGGCATGTCCGTGACCACCAGAGCTTTGCTGGAACCGCGGACGACCGCTTGTGTATGACGGATCATGTCTTCCATCGTGACGGGAAGTGTCGAGTCGTAGCCCAGTACAACCATTCCCAGAGAATCACCGATCAGAAGGATGTCAATGTCGCTGTCATCCAGGATCGAGGCCATTCCGAAATCGTAGGCTGTCAGCATGGCTATTTTTTCTCCCTGCTTCTTCATCTTTTTGATATCCAGGATAGTTTTCCTGCTGATTTTACTGTGTGTACTCATGATGCACTCCCTTCAAAAGTTAACTGACGCCCTTTAAAAGTTCAGTGATTTTTTTTGCCTGCGCGACATTCAGGGTTCCTTTCTGACGCGCGAGTTTTACCGCCGTCATTCCCATGTTTGCGTACAAAGATGAATGGTCGGGAAGGTGGCGGACCATGGCCTCTATGTGTTTCTGAACCGTTCCGGAGTCGCCGCGGGCAATCGGACCCGTCAGGGCGCTTTTGCAACCCTGTTTTTCAATATTTTTCAGACTGCCATAGACCAGCGGCAAATAGGCCTTGCGGGCGTCTTTTTCCGTAAAACCGATGGATAAATAAATCGCCTCGACGACACTCATCAGGGAAACAAGGTAGTTCGATGCAATGCAGGCTGCCGCATGATAAAGAGGCTTCTGGTCGGGTTTTATATAAAGGGGGATTCCTCTTAGATCCCGCACAATGTCCGTTGAGAGTTTCTTTGCTCCCTTTGAGGCCGTCACGCCGAAATAGCTGCCGGGAATGTTCTGTATCGCGCTTTCGATGGAAGAAAAACTCTGCAGGGGGTGAATGCTGGCGACGGAAGCTCCGGCTCGGTAAGCTGAATCTAGAAGATCCAGGCCTCCCGCTCCGCTCATGTGTAATACTTTTTTCCCGCGAACGGAAGATACGGCTACAATCCCGGTGCAGACAGATTCTATGCGGTCATCCGGTGTGGTAATCAGCAGGCAGTCGGCCAGATCCGCCGCCTGTGCGGGATTCTGGAAGCCCGGTGCGCCGATGAAGGTTTTCGCTCTTTTTAAATGCTTATCGGAGAGATCGGCGACAGCCGCAATGTTGTGGCCCGCTTTTTTTAGAAGGAATCCAATGGCTGTTCCGACCATTCCTGCACCGATGATGGCAAATTTGAGCGATTGATTTTTTTTCATCAGGGTGATCCCTTAAATTCCAAAAAAAAAGGCTTCCGCAACGTGAGGAAGACCCTTATCAGACAGTTTATTTCTCTTGCCGTCTCAGTCTGTTGAGCGTGATCCAAGCGGTTAAGTGTTTTGTAACACATCCAACTATCACCGTCAAATTGTATTTACAGGGCACGGCAAGGCGTGTGTCAGGTAATTATATCCTCCATTCGAGAGCGCCTGGAAAACCGGAGAAAGGACCTTGTTTTTGTTCAGTCTCTCGGCTATACAACAAGCAGGAGCGTATATGAAAAAAGTGGATTTGATGATCTTTGATTTTGACGGGACAATCGCCGATACCGGTGTGGACATCGTGAATTCGATCAATTACACACTGACGTCAATGCGACTGGATCCCCGGCCATCTGAAGAAATCATCGGTTTTGTCGGCGATGGTGTTAAGCAATTAATTGAACGATCGCTCGGAGAAAATCACAATGTTCGTCTGCAGGAAGCAATGGACATTTTCAGTGGCCATTATGAAAAGCATCTGATGGATCACACGGTTCTTTATTCGCACGTTGAAGATGTCCTGAAATATTTTAATCATAAGATGAAGGTGATTCTGACGAACAAACGTCACTATTTAACGGTGGCCATAGCCCGAAGTCTGCATATTGAAAAATATTTCATGGAGATTGTAGGGGCGGATTCCACGCCGTTTAAGAAACCGGATCAGCGCGTGGTCGAATACCTGTTGACAAAATATAACGCTGACCCGAAGAAAACGGTTATCATCGGCGACGGCGTCAATGATATTGCTGTGGCTAAAAACGCGGGCATTCTATCCTGCGTGCATTTAAACGGACTGGGTGACAGAAACGCGCTTTTGAAAATGGACGCTGATTTCTATTGTGAGAGCCTCCTGGAAATCAACACGCTGTTTCAATGATCATGATTAAAAAAATTGAGCACACCATAAAAAAATATCATCTGCTGGAGAAAGGCGACAACGTTGTGGTCGCCCTTTCCGGGGGGGCCGATTCCTGTGCGCTTTTGTGGTGCCTTGTGAAGCTATCTGACGAGTATGGTTTAGAACTGGTTGCCGCTCATTTCAATCATGGATTGCGTCAGGAGCAATCCGACGAGGATGAAGTTTTCTGCCGCTCTCTGGCACAGAAATTCGGCGTGGTTTTTTTAACTCAGAAGATGCTCGATCCCTCCGTTCCCCGGGGTGTGTCACCCGAGGACTATTTCCGACGCGAAAGATATCGTTTTCTGGACAGGGTTGCGGCGGATCGCAAAGCGAACAAAATAGC
>JAGFXG010000161.1 GCA_017860985.1 Deltaproteobacteria bacterium | reverse complement strand
TCTAAAAAACCGATTACCATTGGCCGTCACGCTTACGGCGATGTTTATGATAATTTTGAAATGAGCATTCTACAGGCCGGATCACTGGAAGTTGTGTTTACCCCGGAGGATGGAGGCAAACCGCAGACAACGCTGGTGAAAGATTTTCCATCAGCCGGGATCGTTCAAATCAACCATAACCTGAATCAATCCATTCTGAGCTTTGCCCGGGCCTGCTTTACGTACGCGCTTGCCGAAAAGATGGATCTATGGTTTTCCACGAAGGACACCATTTCGAAAATATACGACGCCGGATTCCGTGATATCTTTGACCGGGAATTTGCCAAAAACTGGAAAGACAAATTCGCGGCGGCCGGAATTGAATACTTCTTCACATTAATCGACGACGCAGTCGCCCGGATCATGAAAACGGAAGGCGGCCTCCTGTGGGCGCTGAAGAATTATGACGGCGACGTGATGTCGGATATGATTGCTTCTGCAAGCGGATCGCTCGCCATGATGACCTCCGTGCTGGTTTCTCCCAACGGCTGGTTTGAATATGAAGCCGCGCACGGCACGGTGCAAAAACATTACTACAAACATTTAAAAGGCGAAGAAACTTCGTCCAATTCGATGGCGCTGATCTTTGCCTGGACCGGAGGCCTGCGCAAACGCGGTGAACTGGACGGCACGCCGGATGTTGTCGAGTTTGCCGGACAGGTGGAAAAGGCGGCGCTCGAAACAGTCGAAAGCGGCATCATGACCGGCGACCTGCTGTTACTTGCCGAGAAGAAACCTTCCAACAAAAAAGTCAACACGGAAGGATTCATTGACGCCATCGCGGAAACCCTGAAGAAAAAAATGTGATGATTGCATCTATTAAACAAAACAACTCTCCAGTCATTCCCGCGCAGGCGGGAATCCAGGGTTTTGTGTTTTTATTTTCCATTTCTACAATAAAAGAAATCTCCTCATGATCCATCAACAGAGCAATCATTTAAATGTAACACATTTGCCCAACCTGCTGGATTTTACCCTGGAGGAGATGGAAGCCTTTATTGCCGCCTCCGGTAAAGAAAAGTTCCGCGCCCGTCAGATCATGAAATGGCTGCATCAATCCGGCTGCACATCATTTGACGCCATGACCACCCTCTCCCGTGATTTCCGGGAGAAACTCGCATCAATCGCACGAATATGCCGCCCGGAAATTGTCAAGATCCAGAAATCGCAGGACGGCACACAAAAGGCCCTTCTCCAGCTGGAGGACGGCCTCTTCATTGAAAGCGTGCTTATTCCCGGAAAAAGCCACTGGACCATCTGCATTTCGACGCAGGCCGGCTGTGCGATGGGCTGCAGGTTCTGCCTGACTGCGCGCCAGGGCTTCAAACGCAACTTAACGCCTGCGGAAATTGTCGGACAACTGATTACCCTGAAGCATGAAACACCGGAAGGTGCCGTTATCAACAACATTGTCATGATGGGCATGGGCGAGCCGCTGGCCAACTACGAAAACACGCTCAAGTCAATTCAAATCCTGACCTGTGATTTCGGCCTGGGAATGTCCAATCGCAGAATAACCGTTTCCACCTGCGGGCTTGCGCCTCAAATTGTACAACTGGGTAAGGACATCTGCATCAATCTGGCTGTTTCCTTAAACGCGCCCGATGATGAGACACGCAACGAACTCATGCCGATCAATAAAAAGTATCCGCTGCAAACCCTGCTCACTGCCTGCAAAAAATATCCCATGCCGGGTCGGCGGCTGCTCACTTTTGAATATATCCTTATCGACGGCGTGAATTCATCGAGAGCCGATGCCGCAAAACTGGCTATGCTCCTGAAAGATCAACGCTGCAAATTGAACCTGATTGTTTTTAATGAATTCCCCGGATCAGATTTCAAGTCTCCATCCGCGAAAGATGTGTCCGCTTTTCAGCAGGTTCTGCTAGACAGGCACTTCACTGCCATGCTGCGCAAAAGCAAGGGCAGTGACATCCTCGCCGCCTGCGGGCAGTTAAGCGGTGCTGCCGGAATGTAATGTTTCTTTCAGAGCATCTTGAGGTTCTCATTTGCGTTATATGTCCCGACCTATACTTGACTTTACAGATAGTGTCCAATTAAGTCTTATCTCTGGAATCCTCTTCACCTTCAAGTCATCAGTATTTCGACTGAAAAAATCTGATAATATACGTTAGAAAGTTGCAATCTTTTTACCATGTAATCTGATTCCCTTGTGGTCTAATGAAATATTTCTATAGAACCGCAACTACATTAATTTCTTTCAGGATTGCATCTTTAGCCCTTGCAGGCATATTAAGAAATTTTACACCCATTCCAGTATCTTTTGACGAAGCACCTTTGTTAATCCACATAACTTTTGCATTAATTTCTATTTTTTTTAAATTGCCTATGGAAAAAATCAATTTTATTGTTGAACCTACTGCCAGCGGTCTTTCTGTATCAACAAACATACCATCTGCGGAAATATTTTTTGTAAAAGATATAAGATAATCATTTTCATGTACACATGAAATTTCAAATTTAGTATCTAACCTTTTATTTATCCTGCGTTCATCTTTTGACATATTATCTCCATTTCATTCAGCCTACTGCATAGCACTTTTAATAAAGAAGGATTCTTTAACGATTATTGATTATAATCTATCATAAAAAATAAAAATTTGGAAAATAAGGATTAACAGGAAGGCAACCGCCACCAACAGAAGCGGAAAATCAGTAATCAGCCCTTCGCATCTTTCATCCCCGTACTTTGTGGATGATTCTGAAGAAACAAATAGGGACGTCTATTACTGACGCCACCTACAAAGTAGCAATATCGTTATGTCCGGTAAAGTGTTTCTTTCCAATTGAAAAGTGACTCGGATTTTGTATCACAGGAATACTTTTGTAGTTGTGATAATGACTGATAGAAGATGTTATTGACATGCTGCAAAATGGTGTTTATTAAAATTGTTAATGGATTCCATTTTTTCGAAAACCTTGGTCGGTTCTCCGGAGTTCGGTAAGGTACCAATGCTGTTTCTACGGGAATTGAAAGGGGCTTTCTTCTCAGCTGTGGAGATATTGACCGATCATTTCTTTTGGAATGGTTAAGGGTAAATCACGGTTTCTAGTAAAGGGCTTTCTATTTTCCATGACCCACTCTATCAAATTTACTGAAGTGATCGCCCCATCTGATTTCATGAGCTTGCTGCTCACATCCTTGAGCCGTAGCTTTACTTCAGTGTTGTTCCTAAGCCTCTCGATCGTGCTGCAGAGAGTTTCATTGTCCAGCGAATCGATGTCAATCCTGCATCCCAGCCCAAGGAACTCTATCCGGGATGCATTATCATGCTGTTCACCTCCTACCGGGAGGACAACGACCGGCTTGCCGTAATAGAGCGTTTCATTCAACGTGTTGTTTCCGCCATGACTAACCACAAGATCGACTCGTTTCAGTAACTCAGCTTGGGGTACGGACTGAAAAATCATGATATTAAAGTTATGACTCATCTTGGAAACTGTTTCATAAGCGCCTCCGGCACTCACGATAATTTGGTAGTCCGGATTCTCATGCAGGGCTCTTATAATCTTGAGATAGGTCTTCGGCTTGTCGTTGAATACAGTGCCGAGCGAGACATAGATCTTGTACTTGTCATCTCTCAAGTCGCAGTAAGGGAAGGAAAATCTGTTCATTCCCATGTTCATAAATGTGGGGCCTACATAGACCGTGTTGAGGCCCAAACCATGGCGCGGTATGTCTATGGCCTCATGGGTTATCAAGAGATTGAGCCATGGTGAATGAGGCGTCTTCAGCATATCAAAGGCGATGGGCTTGAGTGAGAAAGCCTGTCTGGCCCTGTTGACAGAAGTCTTAAGCCTATCGGAGAGCTCCTGTTCCTTTTCTCTGAATATTCTCTTAAGGGGTGTGTCCCGATGGGAAGCCGGAAGACCACTGCCGAATGGAGGGGCGTCTTTCCCTGAAAATGGGAGCCCGCAGTGGTAAATTGCAGCATAAGGCAATGCATTCAATTCCGCCACTAGTGGTGCGGCATAGAAAAAGAAATCGGCCACTATCATATCAGGCCTGAGTTTCTTAACAACTCTGTTTACACGCCTTGTGAAGTTTTCAATCCCGGAGCTAAAGAGTCGTAGTGCAGTCCTGGTTTCCTCAAACCCCACTTTCGATGGCAGCAGCGCTGCAAGATAGATGTACGGCAGAGGCGGGAAAAGCAGGTGAATTGGGATGTCGTGCGAACGGATCTTGTCAGGAACAATTTTTCCGTTATAGAGCACCTTGAACATCTTGATCCTCGGGTCCGCAAGGTTTGACCCGGGAACGATGAAATGAACATCATGTCCATTTTCCCTCATCTTCAGGGCTATTGTTAGAAGGCTGTTCAGATGTCCTACGGTCGGATGTGTGAGAAATATGACTCTGCTCATAGGTGAAGTATAAGAAGTCCGGTCCTGTATGTCAAGAATATCTAACAGAATATCCTGACTGCAAAATTTGGATTATATG
>JAGFXG010000160.1 GCA_017860985.1 Deltaproteobacteria bacterium | reverse complement strand
TTATCGCCGTACTCCTCTATCGTCGGCTTGATGTCTGTTTTAAAATAAGCAATGTGCAATTCCCTGCCTTTAGGCAGAATGATTTCCATCACGTTCTCTTTTACCGGAAAATATTCCTGAATGGCAAACCGGGTATAATAATCATGAAGCAGAAAGGGTCTTGAGTGTTTCACTTCATATGCATATTCGACAATGCAGCCCGGTTCGATCGCGGGCATGGTAAATTTCTTTTCTTTGATATCTGTGTATTCTTCATATTGTGAATACGAGGCGGAATCGATGATGTCTTCCTCTTTGAGCGGCACTGAGGTTCCATCCGGTTTGATCGTGTTTGCGTAAAGAATCTTTACCCGGCTGTAATCCTCCCGGTAGCTGATGGATTTTTTAGCCAGATAATATCCTCTTTCATTCAGAATCTTGTATCTTGTAATATGTTTGTAGATTTGCGTCCCGTCATCGAACATCTCCATGCTTCCATAATTCAGCAGGAAGACAGCCGTCGCGTTGGGATGGTCTTCCTGCGTTGGGAATGCGCTTAAATTGCCCTTGATATCCGGACCGGACAAACTCTTATACGGCAAAGAGGCCGCACAGGATACCAGCAAACAAGCTGCGGAGATAATTATGAACTTTACGATTTTCATTTCTTAATGGTCTGTCCCTGACTCGTACAGAACAATCCGGTGTGAGTTCAGCATTTTTTCCACATGCATCGGACCTGATCCGGGATCGCCTTCAATACAGACCACCGGACTGCAGTGCCCCCGGACAGGAACCGAACAAAGAACGATATGCCGGGGTCTCTTTTATTTTTTTGATTTACAGATGTTATGATCCGCTATCGTACCATAAAGGTTATCAGGCGGGGGAACTCCCCTTTTTTCCAGGGAAACCAGACAGTCGCCGATGCTGACACGCTTTTTTCTATTCTGGTTGATCAATGCCTTGACAACGTTCCAGCTAACCAGCCCTTTTTCAGCCATTTTTGTTATTTCTTCAAGGGCCGTGCGTTTATCATAGGAAGAGGGCCGGTAGGGTCTTGAAGAAATAAGGGCATCATATATGTCGGTCACTATGACAAGCTCAATCATCATATCGTCAATGCTGATTCCCCTTGGATATCCCGAACCGTCCTTTCTTTCATGATGGTCTCTTGCCACTCTTGCAGTAATATTTGCGGGATCCATGAAATAATAGCATAACAATACATATCCGCTCAGCGTATGATGCTTCAGAATCATACATTCGTCAGGCGTAAGCGGGGTCTTTTTATTCAGAATATCAACAGGTACCGCTATTTTCCCTATGTCATGGGACGGCGCCCCGATAATGCCGTCCATAATGGATATCCTGTCTTTTACGAGATATTCGGACAGAAGCGTTGACAACGCAAAAACCGTAAGGAGGTGGCGATATGTGTAAAAATCGTATTCCTTGAAGAAATATATTGACTCCAATACCGGCAGAGGCATCTCCGCCTTCATCATTCTTACCATGAGCCTTTGCCGTGTTTCCTTATTATCAAAAACGGCAAGATAGCTGTCCTGATCAAGAAACTCCAGAATGTCCGACTTTATCGAGCCGAAATCCAAAAATCTTCCCGTCCGGATCGTGGACTGGTTCCCTGAAATCATTTTTTTCAGGTTTTCATCCGATAAGGCCGTTTGGGCCGGAAACAGTTCCCTGCCGTCGGTCGTGCATACAGGATATTCAATGATCAGTTCAGACATGGCGTGTTAATTTTCACATTCGAGAAGCATTCAGTTTATTCGTCCACAATTGCACAATTCATCGAGGCATATAACTTTGAACAGCGGTTTGTTTTTACCATGGTGAAATACTTGTACCACATGTCTGGCTGAAGTTCAGTCAGTTTGTGATGATTTCCGATAAAATCTTCCGAAACGGTTCCATTTGCAATGTAAATTGGCATTTGCTGCCTTTTTACGGAACCAGACGCATTTTCTCCACCGCGTGCTCCCGGATTTTCTGGTCGCTAAACCACCAGTAACGCTTCTCCCCTCTCATAAAAGGTCCGATCTGGTCCTGATGATGAGGATCGAACTGACGGCCGGAGGCACCCCCCGGCAGAACGGCCAGGACCTTATCCGGATCGCCGAGATCGGCCACCATGCGGAGGGACGCAGAAACGGTCACATCAAAGGGGTTGTTATAATCAAATCTGGCCCGAAGGAGAGTTTCCTGGGATCCTCCCATTTCATGGGAACCGCCGCCCAGCAAACCGCTGCCGAAACCCTTGAGACGGAGCGGAGAAACCAGTTTAAGATGGTGCACGCGACCCCATTTCCACTTCTCCGGATCATCGCCCTGCAGGCGGCTCATTTCCCGATAAGCCTCAAGGGCGGCCCTGTGGAAGAGAACATCCCTTCCTCCCTGAAACCATGGCGATTCACCCGACAGGACCATTCGTTGAAGCGATTCCTGCCAGAAATAGGGATTATCGATGAGCAATTTCGTGAGATCCTCACCCAGTCTGTCCTGGTAGACGGCAAGGAAAAAATGACGATAGACGGACTGGAAAACAGCCGGCGCGGCCAGATCCGGATTATCATGGTAATCCCAGTGTTGGAGAATTTTCCCCATGGTTTCCGTGTCCTTATGAGCGAGAAGGGCCTTTGACATTACGGGGGCAATCTGCCTTGCCATAAGGTTCAAATCATCACGCTGGAAATTCCAGTGATCGTCAACGGTCTTCTTTCCGGGCCTGTTCATCAATTCCGTCAGCCTACGGTAACGATAGGACGCCGAGGCATGGGATGTATAGTAGTAGGGGTAATCACACGGGACTGTATAATGATTGCACGTGCCACTCCAACCTTTCGCGGCATCATAGGACTGCGGCATCTTTTCGTAGTCTATCCAGCCGCTCCAGTTATCTCGGCCGTCGTTTACCCTGACCGGAACAAGACCATTTCCCCTGACGCGAACTGGAATGCGACCCGTTGTCTGCCACCCGAAATGCCCTTCCCTGTCTGCAAAGACGAAGTTAAGCATGATTGGCGTGATATATCGTAGCCCCTGACGGATTTCAGCAACACTTCGGGACTTCATCAGTTGATCCAGCCCGAGCGACGGCTGCATGGTTTCGAAGGGTGACCAGCGTATTGTAATAACATTTTGGGTATCGAGTCCTTTCATTGTCCCGGAAACGACGGGCCCTCGTTTCGTCAAACGAACAACAAATTCTTCCTCCTGAAAGCCGCCTTCGGCTTTTGAATTTTTTATTCTGATCTTTTCCTTCAGAATGTCAAAGGGGATAGACCTGCCGCTTTCCATGTAGCGATTCGGGTCTGCCGGATCGATGGTCTCGATAAAAAGATCCTGGCTATCGCCATAGGAATTCGTCATTCCGATGGCGATCTGCCCGGTGCGGCCCGCCACCATTCCGGGAATCCCCGGAACGCTAACGCCGACAGCCCTCAACTCCGGTGTGATCAGGCCGCAGGGATACCAGGGCCCCGGAAGAATGCGTGCATCCAGGTGCGGGTCATTTGCAACGACGGGCTTGCCGCTTGCGGAAAGCGCAGGACCGGCAACCCAGTTATTGCTCCCTATGTGTAATCCGGAAAATTGTTCTGTCCACAGGGACATGAGAAACGGATCAGCGGCCAGATCAAGATGCGTCTTTTCAGGCAATAGACCGTCCGCTGTTTTTTTCGGCGGCCGGCAGCTGTTTTCCGTGTCCGGATTGATGTTCAACGGGAAAAGTTCCCTTGCTTTTTCGGGTCCCAGGGCCTCCACGAGCAACTGGGCAATGATTTCGTCCTTGATATTGGCTGCCGTGGACCATCCCATGTAGTAGACAATGGCAAGGGAATCGGCAACCGTCCACGGCTCTGGTTTGATTCCGGAGAGTTTGAATTCCAGCGGTAAATCATCTTTACGGGCAATGAACGCATTGACGCCGTCGGCATAGAACTCGAGGTAACGCCGGTTTGCCTCGTTTAGCATTTCCGCGTGTTTCCTGGCCTGGCGAGCAAAGCCAATCGTGCGCATGCGAATGTCCGATTCCAGGCCTGGCCTTCCCACAAGCTCACTGATGCGTCCGGAAACCAGGAGCCGGGTAAGATGCATCTGGAATAGCCGATCCTGAGCCGTTACAAATCCCTGGGCGCGGAGCAGGTCTTCCTCGTTTGTCGCGTAGATATAAGCTATACCCTGTTCATCACGGAGAACTTCGACAGCGGCTTTCAATCCCGAAAAATGAAGATCACCCTCCCGCTGAAAGGTGTTGAAATGCGCGCATCCCATATGGATAAGGCAGGAAAGACTCACGATGATAAACAAAATATTACACCTTGGATTCAACGCTTCCTCCTTCGGTGCTGTATAATCAGCATCGCATCATTCTTTTTTATGCAGTCATGGATTATGCATAACCTGGCAGACGTCGTTTATCTTTTTGACCAGTTCATCGATTTTCACGGGCTTCGCGATTAAGGCCTTGCCGCTGGAAATGCCCGCGCCTTTTTGAATGTCATCCTCG
>JAGFXG010000013.1 GCA_017860985.1 Deltaproteobacteria bacterium | reverse complement strand
TCCTGGCTGAAGACAGGCTTTCCAGGCAAAGGATGCCGCAGCCTTCACCTGCAACATAACCGTTGCGCAGCATGTCAAACGGACGCGCTCCCTCCTGCCCGTCCTTATCCGGCGACAGGCCATGAAACTTCGTCATGGCCTCATAATAAAATTTAGACAAAATATCCACTCCGCCCGCGAGCATAAAATCCGCGACGCCGCGCTTTATTTCCGAAACGGCATACGCGATGGCCGTCTCAGCGGAAACGGCAAAATGCGTAACGGTAATATTGACGCCACGAAATCCAAGTTCAATGGACGCATGACCCGCCGGCGCGTTCATCACGGTATTGGGAACGAGGATCGGGTTGACTGAAGATGGTCCTTCACCCATGAGCGCGTCTGCGACCTGAACCGTAACATCCGTCGCACCGAACGACGTGCCCAGGACGATGCCGATACGGTCACGGTTTTCAGTGTTGATTGTCACCCCTGCATCGTCAAGCGCCATTCGTACCGATGCGGCCGTCATCAATGACGTCCTGTCCATCCTGCGCAGATTTTTGACGGAAATGAAATCTCGCGGGGTAAATTCACGAACTTCCGCCCCAAGATGCGGCGACACAGTGCTGGTATCAAACGATTTCACCGTGTCAATGGCACAGTCGCCTTCAAAAAGCCGCCGGGAAAATTCGTCTTTGCCCACACCCAGCGGTGTAACGAGACCCAGGCCCGTCACGACAACGCGCTGGCTGTCCGATCGGTCACGATCATTATCCATGGACCGCACCCTGCCCTTCGTATTTCCCGAAAATAACCGTGGTGTTGTTCCCGCCAAATGCGAAGGAATTGGACAAAACATGGCGCAAGCTGGCCGAACGCGCGCCTTCCGTCACATAATCCAAGTCACATTCGGGATCGCGTTCCTTAAAATGGATTGTCGGGGGAATAAAGCCCTGCGACAACGCCAGCAGACATACAACAGCTTCCAGCGCGCCTGCCGCATCCAGCGGATGGGCATGCATGGATTTGGTTGAACTTACCGGAATAGAGCAGGCGCGTAGGCCGAATACTTCTTTAATGGCCTTCGTCTCCGTCACGTCATTGGCCGGCGTGGCGGTCCCGTGAGCATTGATGTAATCTATATCGTCCGGGGACAGTCCGCTGTCCTTCAGAGCCGCTTGCATCGAACGCACTGCGCCGGAGGCTTTTTCATCCGGGGCGGTCATATGGAAGGAATCACAGCTCACTCCGTAACCCAGAATTTCGCCGTGAATTGTTGCGCCCCGCGCCAGAGCCGACTCCAGCGATTCCAGAACCAGAATGGCCGCCGCCTCTCCCAGCGAAAGACCGGAGCGGTTCCTGTCAAAGGGCCGGCAGACATCCTCATCCACGGCTTTCAGGGCGTTAAAAGCCGCGTAGGTAATCCGGCCCATCGGATCGACGGCGCCGGCCAGTATGATTTCCGCCTGACCGCTCTGAATCAGATCCCTCGCATAACCCAGCGCGTTGGCGCCCGAAGAACAGGCGGTCATCAGGGTGGTTTTAGGCCCCAGAAGTCCCAGATTGGACGCAATCCGGTCGGCGGACGATGCGCAGTAGACGGTGGACAAACGGGAAAATCTCGCTTTGCCAAGACCTTTGGTAAGCAACTCCGCATAAAAGGTTTCCGCTTCAAACAACCCTCCGGAACCTCCTCCGATAACCACTCCCATGTCTTCTTTGACCGTTTCCGGAAGCGGGTAAAGACCGGCATCGGTGAGTGCCTCTATTGTTGCGGCAAAGGCCAGCTGATCGGCGCGAGACATTCTTTTTTGAGAAAATTCCTTCGGAATGGACTCGCGGGGACTGAAATTCCTGATCTGTCCGCCTTTATGCGTGCGAAATCCGGTTGTATCAAAAAGATCAATCTCCGAAATTCCGCAGACACCCTCCCGCAAAGAGGCCGCGAATTGCGCAACGTCGTTGCCGATGGCGTTTATTGTCCCTAAGCCTGTAATCACAATACGCTTTTTACTGTTCATCCGTAATGTCAGCCTGTTCTTTTCGATGCCCTTTTTAAGGATCGGGAAACTTAAAATGGGCAGACAAAAAAGTCAAACAAATATTAAAAATAAGGGGGTACGGGCAGAGCATCTCAGCAGCAAAAGCTTTCTAAAACATTTTTCTGCCAAACGCGTTAAGATGCACCATGTCGGACACCGGCCTGCGCGACGGCCCTTCCTTCGGCTCCACGGCCGGTCGTCCCACGGGAATCACAGCAGCGACTTCATAACCCTCCGGCAGACCAATTACTTTCCTGCAGGCATCATGGTCCATCAGGCCGACTACGACCGTCCCCAGGCCCATTTCATGCGCGGTAAGACAAAGTGTCTGCGTGGCGATGCCCAGGTCAAACATATACCAGCTGGCATGCTTGGTGACTTCCACTCCTCCGTAGCACCCGGAGACACCGGTTTTCGCACAGACGACAATCAAAGCGGAAGCTATGAGCGAACATTTTGTCGCGGGATTTTTTTCGGAATAAGTCGCCACGACTTGATTGATGATTTCGCGGTCGCGCACCACAACAAACTCCCATGCCTGCGTGTTGGCCCAGGATGGTGAGCAGCGCACGGCTTCAAAGATTTTCTTCAATTCTTCGTCGGTCACAAAGGCATCTGTAAATTTTCGGATGCTGCGTCTTTTGTGTATGGCTTCCTGTAATTCCATGATTCATCCTCCTTTATTGATTTAACGTTATATTTTTTTGTCCGGTTCAGCGGCTTTCACGTCGGCGATTTTCCGTTCAAAAATCCGGTGGGTCTGATCGGCTACCGCATTGATCGAAAAATTTTTCGCCGAATAATCCGGCGTAAACGTTGCGATCAATTCCATCGAAATGGTGTTCTTTTCCCGGGTTCTAAAGAAAAACGATCCTGGCGGAAACAATTTGTCGGTTCCCTGAATATAAACCAGCTTTAATCCTGTATTGCAGTACCTCGCGATACTGAACACCCCTTTGTTGAAGGGCCCGAGTCTGCCGTCGCGGCTTCTGGTTCCTTCCGGGAACACAAATAAATTACCGCCGGCGGCCAGATGCGCCTTGATGCCCTCCAGAGCATTAATCATGGCCTCTCCCGTCATTTCAGACGGAGAGGAAGACACATAACCCGCTTGCTTCATGAACCAGCCGAAAACCGGCACCCGGAAAAATGTTTTTTTAATAATCGTCGTCTGGCGCGGAAACAGGGAAACCAGCAGGATCGGGTCAAGGTAGGACAGGTGATTGCAGACAATCACAGACGATCGGAGCGCGCGTACTTCCGAATCGATCTTATACCTTGTGCGGGGAATGAGCCAGCCGGTCAGGTTAAAAAAGAGCTTCATGTGCAGGTGAAACAATTTCTGGATGGCCCCCGCGCTGTTTTTTGTAAACAGATAACAGGGAATAAACAAGAACGGCAATATGAACAAAAAGCCGAAAAGAAAATAGCCCCATACAATCAACATGAGGCAAAAGTTGCCGATCAACTGAAAAAATCGAATAAACGCCATTTGATATCAGGTCAACTTTCGAATCAGCAGGCTGGTGTTGACGCCGCCGAACGCAAAATTCTGAATGGCCGCGGTCTTGACCGGATGTTCGATGAGCTTCTGAACGTGCCTGACCATCGCGCAGCGTTCGTCAATATCTTCGAGATTGAGCGTCGGGGCGATAAAATTCTCCTGCATCATGTAAAGCGTTAAAACCGTTTCAATGACTCCGCAGGCCGCCATTGTGTGTCCCATGTAGCTCTTGAGAGCCATCACATGGGGATTGGAGCCGAAAACCGCTCCGATAGCCTGCGCCTCAATGATATCACCCATCTTCGTCGCGGTGGCGTGAGCGCTTATCAGATCAACGTCCGAGGCGGAAATTTCTGCGTTTTCCAGACCCAGTTGCAGCGTTTTGGTAATGCCGTCAAGATTGGGAAGGATGAGGTCTCCTCCATTGGAGTTGCAGGCGAAGCCAATCACCTCTCCCAGAATCGGCGCACCTCGTTTTTTGGCAAATTCATACTCTTCCAGCATGACGGCACCCGCACCCTCGGCTACCACAAGGCCGTCGCGCGCCCTGTCAAACGGACGGGGCGTTTTTTCCGGCTGATCGTTAAAAGCGGTGGAACAGGCCAGGAGGTTATCAAAAACCGCCACCGTGATCGTGTCGTATTCATCGGCCCCACCGCAGAGCATGGCGTCCTGCAGGCCATACTTGACCGACTCGTAACCAAAACCGATGGACTGGCTCGACGTGGTGCAGGCAGTTCCCGAAGAAATAATGCGGCCGGTAATGCCGAACATCTTTGAAATATTTACGGCGGTCGTATGCACCATGGATTTCAGATAATCTACTGCGCCGATTGTCTGATAGGTTTCTTTATCTTTTGCTCCCAGAAATATTTTGTAGATATCGCGCTGAACCGTGGGCGAACCGTGAATAGAGCCAAACGCGATGCCCAGTCGTCCTCCCGTTACAAACTCAGGGGAAAGCCCCGACTGCTCCAGCACTTCCCTTGCAACCTGGCAGGCATAATAAGCCACCGGCCCCATGGTCTTGCGGTGCTGCCTTTTGAAGTCATAAACGATCGGATCACTTACCGTGCCGTAAACCCGCGAATGAATAAAGCGGCCGATTAGTTCATCTTCACGCAGCGGTTTAACGCCGGAAATCCCCTTCAGAAGGCTTTCGACAATTTTATCCCTGCTGTTACCGATGGGTGTTATTGCCGAACAAGCTGTAATAACGACTCTGCGATCCGTCATGTGCCCTGTCCCTGTGCGGCGTGGCGTTTTTCCGCCAGCATTTCTATATAATCAATGATCTGGCGCATCGTGCGGATGTCCATTGCCTGTTTTTTCTCATCCCGCGTCAGCTCAGACCCCAGAAACTTCTCGATTTCCAAAAGCAGGTCAATTGCGTCGATGCTGTCAAAACCGTAGGCTTCACGTAAGTTGACATCCAGTTCCGGATTTTCAACTTCAAATTCCCTCAGAAAGATATCGCGGACTTCATTTTCTATATCCTGACGTGTCATGAACTTCGGACGACTCCTTTTAATGACGCTTATGGCTGATAATATTATGGTTCCGTGAAATATCCGACCACTACCCGGGTTTTTTCCCAAAGCGAAAGTGCCGCGAAAATTAGCACAAATCGACGTTGCCGTCCAGCATTAGAGTAATCGGGATAATCCCCCGTTAAAACGCCGGGTGCCGATCAGCAGCCTCACGGCATTGAAAGATCCCAGGATACTGCCCATCACTCCCGGCGCGATGGCATTCTGTCCGGCCAGACAAAGCCCCTCGACAGACAGATTATTCAGTGACGCTATTTTAAGCAGTTGACGCGCTGAACGCAAGACCCCGTAACAGGAGCCTTCGGGACAATTCACATAATCGCGCAGCGTCAAAGGCGTAAAGACGTCCAGGATCTCCGCATTTTTCAGAGGACCAAACACCTCTTCGGCCTTCTTCAGTAAATCCTGCCCGATGGCCAGTTTTTTCTCTTCATAGTCCGCACCGCGCCTTCCCGAAACCGTGCTTTCCCAACGGTTCCAGTCACGATAAAGCGACCGGGCAATAATGGAAAGTAAATTGGTTTCTGAAACGTTGCTTTTTCGTATCTGGTAAAAAATGCCGTCCGTGATTCCCCCACGTTCATCATGATGCAGCCGGTAGATGTTATAATCCAGTTCACCGTGCATCGCAGCGTCAACACCGGCCTGCACGGCAATCACACCTTTCGTTTCTTCCAGCGTCAAAATTCTCTCCCGCAGAGAATTCCGCAGAGCGCCCTGATCCAGCAGGCCGAGCATGGTTTTGGGATGGATGGCCGCCACCACCGCATCGGCGAAAAGCTCATCGCCTGCTTCCAGGCTGATCCCCTTAACTTTGCGGGAAGACAGGTTGATTTTCCTCACGGCCGAATTCAGGATCAACTCCCCGCCCAGCGCGGTGAAACGCTGCGCAAAAATATCGGCCATTTTGCCACCGTCTTCTTTCAAACGCCAGGACGAAAATAAATACCCAGCAGCCACCATGTGATGAAAGATCACCGGACATTCGTCAAGCTCAACACCGATGAGCTGACACGGCACCGCGAGCACGGCGCGCAATCGGGCAGAGACCTGAAGATCATCCAGCAGTTCCCCCATCGGCCTTAATAAATCTATGTTTTTAAAGGGATCGGTTTGACTGAGGAAGAAGGATGAATCCATCATTTGGCCGGAAATCTCCCGCAGACTTTTCATCAGAATATCAAGCGCGGCGCCTTGAGCCGGGCAGGCCTGCCTCAGATTTCTTTCGTATGCGTCCATGCCGACCGGCAGGTCGAAAACAAAATCATCAAACAGGTACCGGTCGACCACACCGGCAGAGCCCATGGGATAAAACAGATCCTCCACGGAAATGCCCAGGACGCGAAACATTTTTCCAAGGGGTTCAGAAGGACCCAGCGCACCGACATAATGCACGCCTACAGGGCAATCGACACCCCTGCGCAAATATGAGCGCATCAGGCCGCCAGGCTTACGATTTTTTTCCACAATCGTGACACGGTAGCCCAAAAGCAGCAGCAGAATTCCCGTGGAAAGACCACCAATGCCCGCTCCGATAATGATAATATCCTTCCCCGTAAACGGGTCTTTCATGGGCGGAGTCCTTTTTACTTCTGCGCCGCTGGTATATCCCTGACCACCTCGGATTCGATCAGGGTCATCATCAGGCTGTAACCCATCAGTCCCGCGGACTGAAGTTCAATAGTTTTATAAGCATCCCGGGAATTGCCGTTCAGATTCACGGTGCGCTCCAGGGCGCCGCATTCCGAGTAGCGCCGGATCTGAATGCGTCCCTCATGACCGGCCACCACATCGACCCATCCGCCTCGTTCCTGACGCCTGCGGCAGACAAACTCTCCGCCTGCAAAAACACCTTTCCCGGCAACCACACCCGCAGGCTCAAGAAAGATCAGTTCCATGTCATCCATCATGTTACGGGCAAAATCCGGCGCATCGAAAGGAGGCAGCGCCCGAGTGACGTTTACACCTTCCTTTCCTGAAACAGCCTCAAAAACCGCCATGCCCTCCGTGCTCATGATGGCGCAGGAAAACGTCCGTGTGGCCGGGTCCGCAACCGTCACGCCGATCATGACGGTCTTCGTCTTTCCGGCTGCTTGCACATCGATCGCGTGGATGAAACGGGTTTTTTCCGTAAGAAACGGGGACGGACAGGCGACGGATTTCTTTGCTTGACCTGCCGTCGGTTCTTGAATTGTCGGCAGCGCCGCACAGGACGTAAGCAGAAAAGCGCTCATCAGAAAAAAGAGGCCTTTCATTGAACAACCTGAAAGACAGAGGGATCAATGTTCTTGTTAACGACAACGTTGAGAAAATCGATCCGGGTTTCAGCGGTGGCACTCTCCACAATCCTCACCGATTTGACGGACGCGTCTTTTCGGAAAATCGTGATCTCAATTTTTTCAATCATGCCGGCCATGCTTTTACCGGTCGGTGTCATCGTGATAAGCGTATCGGTTCCTTCCCGGAGTGCCGCGGTAAAACCAGGATTGGAATCAAACCTGCCGTTCATCCAGCCCGCAACATCACCAAGAACAATCTGCATCGCTTTCGCTCCGCCTGTTTTGTCTTCAACCATTTTACCGCCGGAGGAGACATAGCGCTTTGTTCCCCCCTTGCCCGAAAGAACCACACTCTTTAAGGGTTTGCTGTATTCCCAGCGGATGGAATCCGGAGCGGCGTAATAAAATTTCCCCTCTGAGACCAGCGGTTTGGACAGAATCTTCATGGACTTTTTTTGCACAAAATCGGCCGTTATGGTCGAAATGCGGGCCGAATCCTTGCGCAGTCTGGCAAAATCATCTGCCCGGGCGCTCCAAACAGGAAGAACAAGCAGAACAAACAAAACCAGACATATTGGTTTCGCACAGAAATGCCTTATCATTTTCAGAACATCCCTCCGTTAATGCCAATCACCTGTCCCGTGATATAGGACGCGTCATCGGAGCATAAAAAGCGGATCACACGGGCAACTTCTTCGGGTTTTCCGACACGGGCCATCGGGATCATGCTTTTAATTGTATTTTCATCGACCGGCATGGTGCTGAGCATGTCCGTGTCAATGGGTCCCGGTGCAACCACATTGACCCGAATGCCGAAACGTGCCACTTCCTTGCACATCGAGCGCGTGGCGGCAATGATGCCGGCCTTTGCCGCGGCGTAATTGGCCTGGCCCCGGTTGGGCATCATGGCCGATATGGAAGAGACGGATACAATCGAACCGCGTTTCTTCCTGACCATTTCGCGCAGGACCGGTTTGGTCACATGATAGAATCCGTTTAGAATCGTATCGATCACCTTGTGCCACTCATCTTCACCCATCATCAGGAACAGTCCGTCGGCGGTGACGCCGGCGTTGTTGACCAGAACATCAATTCTCTTATGCTCCCCGACAATCCTTGCCAGGGCTTCTTTCACTTCGTCCGCATTGGCGACATCAAATTTCTGCACTTCTCCTTCAGCGCCCGCGGCCTGAACCTGCGCCAGTGTTTCAGCAGCCGCCGCCTCGCTGGAATTATAGTTGATCACCACATAGTAACCGGTCTTTGCCAGTTCGACAGCCGTTGCACGACCGATTCCCCTGCTGGCCCCCGTCACAATTGCTATTTTTCTTTCTTCCATATTGAATCAAGCTCCTTGTGTGTGAATTTTATGTTTCATCGTTGAGCCGCACGGCCTGAAGAACTGCCGTCAGCAGCAGATCATCTCCTGTTTTTACCACACCCTCGATCACAGCGTAACTCTCAAACGCATTCAGATTTTTAACATTGACGGTAATCCGGGTGCCCAGGGCAACCTTGTCCGTGTTGAATTCAGCGGACTTGATGCCGACCAGCAATCCCCGGATAGGATCCTTGCCGCTTACTTTCCGTTTATGACCTTCCACCGCTGCGGATGTCTGGGCGATGGCCTCGATTAAAACCATTGAATTGACTGCCTGACCGTCGAAGAGAGGCCAGTTCTGATTGACAACAGCCGTGGAACTGCCGCCATCGTCTGTTATCTCGATAATCTCCGTGATGACTTTAATCGGTTCACGATGCGGGATCAATGAGTCGATATCGACAATCATTATTTGACCTCTTTTTTATTTGAATTAATGAGAAAATAGCGAAGAAGTCAACAAAAAATATCATGAAGCATCCGGCGTCAGACAGCCGGGCACTCGGGATTCGATTTTCTTAAAAAACCTGTATTGCTTTTTCATCCTGTTTCTTATAAATAACCAAAAAAATAATTATTAACCATTGATTGTTATCAATATGACCATAGAGACAAAAAACCCTTTTCTCGGCGCCTATAGAAATATCCTGGCCACTTCAAAGAAGCTGTGCCAGAAAGAGTTTACGTATGGCGGATATACCTACGGTGAGATATTCGAGCTGGCCGCCGGTCTGAAAAAAACCTTAACAAGGCGCGGTACGGAAAAGTCCGTCTGCCTGTGCACGGAAAACAAGGCGGTGATTGCCGCTTCCATTCTGGCTTCACTTTCCGGCGCCTGCAAGTTAATTCTGCCTCATTCTCTTTCTCCGCATGCCCTGGCGGAGATGTACGACGCAGTCGGTTTTGATTTTGCCATTTCCGATCATCCCGAAGAGATGCCCAACATCGAGATCATCACCCCTTCGAGGGGAAATCCCGGTGATCTGAATCCCGAGAACATGCGCGACCCCGACAAGCCTTTTTTAAAACTCTTCACCGGCGGTTCAACCGGCAAACCCAAACTCTGGTCTAAATCGCCGCGCAACCTGCTGGCTGAAGCCATATACCTGCGCGATAAATTCGGTCTTTCGTCAAAAGACCTTTTTATCGCAACCGTTCCACCTTACCATATTTACGGGCTTCTGTTTTCCATCCTGACTCCGTTTCTGTCCCATGCCCGTGTGCTGCCGGAAATTTATACGTTTCCACAGGAAATCATTTCCGTCATCAACCGGCACAAGGCCACCGTGCTGGTCAGCGTACCGATTCACTACCGGTCCTTGAAAGTTGATAATCTGTCCGTGCCGTCGCTGAGAATCGCTTTTTCCTCTTCGGGCGTTTTGAATCGTTCTGACGCAACGCATTTCCTGAAAAAAACCGGCCTGGGCATCAATGAAATCTATGGGTCAACGGAAACAGGCGGCATTGCCTCGCGCAGTGTAAGCGAAAATACAGATGCCTGGAAGCCTGCCGACGTCGTTTCCTGGCGATTGTCGGGAAAACGGCTCGCCGTGCGCTCCGATTTTGTATCCACTGAAATGGAAAAAGACAGGGAAGGATTTTGCGTGACAGGCGATGAAGTCCAGCCGGATAAAAATGATCGTTTTCTGCTTCTGGGACGGGCTGACGGCATCGTTAAAGTAGCCGGTAAACGGGTTGACCTTCTCGAAGTCCAGAATAAAATCCAGACACTGCCCACCGTACGTGACGCTGTGGTCATTGCGCTGCCCGCGGATAAAGGACGGGAAAGCGTGATCGCTGCACTGGTCGCCTGTGAACTGACGGAAGTACAGCTCAGAAAAATGATCCTGGAAAAGCTTGAACCTTTTGCCATGCCCCGCCGTATTAAAATTGTTTCATCCATCAACCGGACCGCGACCGGTAAAATTGATTTCCGCCGCATTGAGCGTATTTTTCTCTCGGGAAAAGACAAGCATTCGTAGCGTTTATCCCTGTTTCTCTTCGGGGGACAAATATCCTTGACTTCGTTACACTTTCGTTAATATACTTTTAAAGTATTTACGTCTTCACTTTTGCGGCGACAACTGTCTTTATCATTACAATAACTGGCAACAACATTATTCCTAAATTGAAAGGAAATAATAACGATACCAGGGAGGGTAACATGCCGGGATTCAGCGACTACGAAAAATATGACGGTCTGGGGCTGGCTGAACTGGTCAGAAAAAAGGAAGTCACTGCTCTGGAATTATGCGAAGAGGCGATCCTGCGCATGGACCGCATCAACCCGAAGATCAACGCGGTCATTTACCGCATGGATGATGCGGCACGGGCATCAGCCAGGGGACCGATCCCACAAGGTCCCTTCTCCGGGGTGCCTTTTTTATGCAAGGATCTCGTTTCCGCCATCGCGGGCGTCCCCATGACCAAGGGGAGCAAAGCCTGCCGCAACTACATCCCGACACAGGACAGCGAAATGGCCAGACGCCACAAAGCATCCGGACTGATTGTCCTAGGAAAAACGAACACTCCGGAATTCGGACTGATGGGGATTACCGAACCCGAGCTGCACGGTCCGACACGCAATCCCTGGAATCTCGATCGTACACCCGGAGGCTCCAGCGGCGGTTCCGGGGCAGCGGTCGCCGCGGGAATCGTCCCTATGGCCTCCGGAGGCGACGGAGGCGGTTCCATCCGCATTCCAGCGTCCTGCTGTGGTCTTTTCGGACTGAAACCGACACGCGGACGCAACCCGCTGGGACCGGAATCGGGTGAAATATGGCAGGGCGCGGAGGTGGAAGGCGTGATCACCCGCTCGGTACGCGACACAGCCGCAATGCTCGACGCAACTCATGGCGCGGACCCGGGGGCCCCCTGCCTCCTTCCTGCGCCGGAAAGACCTTTCCTGGAATATGCTGGGTTGGATCCTAAACCGCTGAAGATCGGCTTCACCATCCAGTCGCCTTTAAAAGCCCATGTTGACCCCGCGTGTGTTCAAGCCGTGCAGGATGCGGCAAAACTTCTGGAAGGCCTCGGACATTTGGTTGAAGAGGCCAGCCCTGATATTGACGGAGAAGCTGTGGCCCGATGTTATTTCATGCTTTATTTCGGGGAA
>JAGFXG010000159.1 GCA_017860985.1 Deltaproteobacteria bacterium | reverse complement strand
AAGGAGAATGTTAAATGCTGACAGTTACAGACAAGGCCTCGGAAGTCATTAAAGAGTTTCTCAAGGATAAAAATCCTGATGCGGCCATCCGCATCACCATGTCAATGGGCTGATCCGGGCCCTCTTTGGGAATGGCTCTGGATGAGCCAAAAAATGAAGATGAAGTGATTGAAGAAAAAGGAACAAAATTTGTCATCGAAAAAGACCTGTTGAATCAGTCTAAACCCATTAATATTGATTTCATCACAACACCTCAGGGAGCGGGTTTTAAATTAACATCGAACCTCTCTCAAGAGGGCGGCGGATGCGGTTCCTGCAGCTGCTAAAAACTACCGGGGGAGAATCTGCTCCCCCGTTTTTTTAACTCCATGATTAAAGACAACACTATCACAGAAAAACTCGATGCGGTTGATTACCAGATAGAGCAGGGGCAATTCGTCGACGCCATTGCCTGCCTGCAGGAGCTCTATGAGATTTATCCGGACGATGAATCCGTGCTGCTTCGAATGGCCTGGGCGTATTGGGACAGCGGAGATAAACAGCGCTCTGTTGAATACTGGGAAATCCTTTTGGATCGAGAGCTCCAACGCAAAGTCTTTACCGGCTTTGCCTACGATGAACTGGTGCGGATTTATAAACAGGACGGACAGATCGAAAGCCTGGTCGCCATTTGCGAGAAAGCGGCCAGAGTGCAGCCGGAAGATATCGGACTGCTGCAGGAACTGGGAACGGCTTATTTGCTCTCCGGCCAGAGCGAAAAATCCTGCGACGCATTCAGAAAGCTTACATCGATGGAAGCGGACAATCCTGTTTTTTACTGCCTTTTGGGTAAAGCCCTTCTGGAAGACGGAAAGAAGCAGGAGTTTGAAAACGCCTATCGCCAGGCAGGCATAATTGATCCGGAAGAAGCGGACCGCTACCTCTTTCAGGCAGCCAATTTATGCATGAAGAAAGGCCTTTTCAGTGAAGCCAAAACGCTGCTGATCAATTGTTTGGAACTCTCTCCATCCAACAGTCTTTACCATTGTTCTCTGGGAGATGTCCTGGTTGCCACAAACGAGATCCCGAACGCATTTGCCCAATATGAAAAGGCATGTGCATATAACCCGCCGCATGCGGCGGCCTATTATAATCGTCTGGGCGTTTCACTGATGAAAGCGGAATATTTTGACAACGCGGTTAAAGCTTTTGAATCCGCACTTTCCTTCGATGCATCGACACCCTGCCGACAATACCTGGAAGAAGCCCGTAAGGCTTCCAGCCGCTCAAAAAAACCGTCCGGTTGAACCAGAGAACTTTTTATGTATGTTTTTGAATTTTTTCCTTGAAGACATGATAAAAATCTTCATCTTCCGCCATGGCCTGTCGCAATATCTTTTCCAAACTGGCGATATCACGCTTGTTGATAATCAGATTGACGCTTTTACTGAACGCCTGCATATTATCCATCGTTGGAAGCGTCGCGCTGACTAAAACGACATAAATCTGCCTCCGGACGGCCATATTCAGATTTTCCAGATAACGAAGAACGTTATTCGTCTCCCAGACACCGGTATCAAAATCATCATCAACAAAAACAACGCTAAAAACGTGAAAACGCATGTGCTTGAGAGCGTCTTTGTATGTAGCCGGTTGAGAGGTCAAAAAACCCATTTTCTTTAAATCGGCCACGACCTTTTCCCGTATAACGGGATCCTGTTCACAAACCATCGCCGTTTGTGTATCCGGTATCGTATAACCAAAAGGTCTTCCGGAATAATCAATCCCTTCTGCTGCTTTTTTTTCCACTGGTTTTGCTGTTTCTTCGGCCATTGACGTCTCCTTCGTCTGTCCTTTGAGAAAAGGTTTTGCTCTTACCCCCAGAACTTATCCTTCGTCTTATCTTTACCGTAAAACCGATCCACCTCGAGACTTTCAATGTCTGTTGTCTTCTCTCCCCTCGCGCTTTTGATGGAGTCGATACCGCGTGAAATATTGGAGCGGTTGGACGCATAAGCTTTGGCCGTTTCTTCAGTAATCAGGCCTTTGGCAAAAAGATCGACAATGGCATTATCGAATGTGACCATTCCGAATGCTTTGCCCTGCTGAATGATATCCTGGAACGTCTTCCCCTCTGATTCACCGTGAAGAACAATGTCCTTGACCCTTAGAGAAGTTCCCAAAGCTTCAAATGCGGCAACCCGGCCGCCTCCGATTTTCGGCAGCAGCCGCTGGCAGATAATCCAGCGCAATGAATCCGCCATACGTGTTCGGATCTGATTTTCCTCTTCGATGGCAAACATGCCCAGAATACGATTGATCGTCTGGCCGGCATCGGTGGTATGCAGCGTACTCAAAACAAGATGCCCCGTTTCCGCGGCATTCAAAGCAATCTCAACCGATTCGCGGTCGCGCATTTCGCCCACCAGAATGACTTTGGGGGCCTGCCGCAGTGCTGCGCGTAAACCGTTGGCAAACGAGTCAAAATCCTTGCCCAGCTCCCTCTGATTGACCGTCGCTTTTTTCTGAGTGTGCGTGTATTCGATCGGGTCCTCCAGGGTAATGATGTGAACCGGATTCTTTTCGTTGATGTCATTGATGACGGCGGCAAGCGATGTCGTTTTACCGGAACCGGTTGCACCGGTGACCAGAACAATGCCGTTTTTCTCCGTCGCCACACGGCGGTAGGCTTCCGGAAGACCCAGTTCGGCAAACGAAGGAATCTGCGTTTCCAGTTTTCTCAGGACGATGGAATACTGACCGCGCTGCGAAAATATATTGACGCGGAAACGGGCAAGGCCCGGCAATTCATAGGAAAGGTCACAGGAACCCTCTTCCATTAATATGTCTATCAGACGGCGGTCCTGATTGATCAGATTCAGCGCGAACGTTTCCGTTTGAAAAGGCGTCAGCCTGTCAAAGTGAGGTTCGAGGTCGACCGGCACCAGGACACCTGCGGCCTCCACTTGAAAAGGCTTATCGACAGTCAGGATTATGTCGGAAATGTTGGCACTGGATTCCAGCATTTTGATCAGAATATGATCTATTTCCGGTTTTCTCATAACGTTTCCTCTCTATACTTCGGTAAAGTCTGTCGGTGGGTATTTTAAAAGCGGACGGAACCTGGGCTTGTCGTTTGCTTTTATATATGCGTCTTCGCCACTGATCCAGCCTCGATTATAAAGATCCATGATGCCGTCGTCCAGAAGCTGCATGCCGTATTTCTTGCCGGTCTGGATCATGGACGGAATCTGATAGGTTTTCTGTTCCCGGATGAGATTGCGGACCGCCGCATTGGCGATGAGAATTTCCAGGGCGACACAGCGGTTCTTGATGTCGACTCTTTTGAAAATGACCTGAGAGATTACCGCTCGCAATCCGTCAGCCAGCGTTGACCGAATCTGCAGCTGCTCCGCCTCCGGAAATATTTCAACAACGCGGTCAACGGTTTTCACAGCACTGGTCGTATGGACGGTTGCAAAAACCAGGTGTCCGGTAGAGGCGGCCTCAACCGCCAGCGCAGTGGTTTCAAGGTCGCGCATTTCGCCCACCATAATGATGTCCGGATCTTCACGCAGCGCGCCTCGCAGAGCCGCGGAGAAGGTTTTCGTATGAATCCCAACTTCACGATGGTTAACGATGCAGTTTTGACTTTTGTGAACGAATTCGATGGGATCTTCAATCGTGATGATATGATCCTTGCGGAGGCGGTTTGCCTCATCAATAATCGCCGCCAGCGTCGTCGATTTTCCGCTTCCGGTCGGTCCGGTTACCAGCACCAGACCGCGCGGCAGCAAAGCCAGCTTGGCAATGACTGACGGCATTCCCAGTTCCACGCACGTGGCAATCTTGCTGGGAATTTCACGAAACACCGCGGCGATGCCGTACTTCTGCTGAAAATAATTGGCGCGGTATCTTGCGAGGCCCGGGATTTCATAGGCAAAATCAACATCACCGGTTTCTTCAAAATGCTTGATTTTGTGTTCCGGCGTGATCTCGTAAAGGAGCGCTTTAAGGGAATCATTGTTAAGGATATCATACTTGATGCGTTCAATGTCACCGCGAATACGGATGGCGGGCTGCTGGCCTGACACAAGGTGTAGGTCGGATGCATTATTATCGTGCATCAGTTGAAAAAAAGCGTCAATTTTTGCCATGGATTTCTCCTATGCGTGTCAATTCTAACCTGGTATTGTGTTCGAAAAACAGTTACTTTTTTATAAATGATAATGATAATTATACGTATTTGAGTATAGGAAAAACCAGCCTGCTTTGTCAAGCCGAGATTCAGGGCAATACCGGTTTTGATCTTTCAACAGATTCCTAACTAATCCTTGACATCGGGGCAATCAATATATATGCTCGCGACGTTTTTTTATGGTTGGGGATGTAGCTCAGCTGGGAGAGCGCGGCGTTCGCAACGCCGAGGCCAGGGGTTCGATCCCCCTCATCTCCACCAAGAACCAATCAGTTAAGATCCTGAAGAATTCCATCACGCACGCAACTCATGACGTTCTGTTCGTCATCCCTGCATGAACGGGCAATAAAAGAAATCCTTTCGTACCCTGT
>JAGFXG010000158.1 GCA_017860985.1 Deltaproteobacteria bacterium | reverse complement strand
GTATCTTGCTTCATGAAACATTTCAACTCTGGAAATCTGCTCGAACGAACGCGCAATTTCCGGGAATCCTTCTTCTTTGGCAACTTTAGCGGCATCGGCATAAAGAACCGTCCATTCCATATTTTCACCGGCTGCAGCCGCTTCCAGATTGCTTTTTGTATCGCCAATTACTCCGGCAGGATAGGAAGCTGTTATTTCAACTTCACCGCCTTCGAGATACTTGAAAAACACTTTTGCATGTTCTTTTTCGTTGTCCGCTGTTTCCAGAAAGAACCTGGAAATCTGCTCATATCCTTCTTTTTTTGCAGCGCTTGCGAAAAAAGTGTATCGATTTCTTGCCTGCGCCTCACCGGCAAAGGAAGCTAGCAGATTCTTCTCTGTTTTTGTCCCTTTAATTGATTTTGCCATCGTTCATCTCCTTTCCTTTTTGATTATTTGTTCATTGTATATTCCTTAAAAGTTATCAATCGTTATTTCAAGTCTTTTCCCATGGAAAAAGCCTTTCCCAGATATTTTCCAACACTGTAATATGCCTGATTTTCCGGTGCATAAATGACCGGTGCGATCTTTAAGATGTCCGGCAGGCCGTCCACGCCCAGCATGGATTCATCAACCTTTACATCCAGTATCTCGCCGATTAAGTGCACATGGACGCCTATTTCACTCTGGCCAATCAGCTTGCATTCAATAACCATTGGAAATTCCTTAATGCATGGAGCGTCAACTCTGTCACTTTTCACAGCGGTTATCCCGGCTGCTGCAAATTTATCGGCATTTCTGCCGGAAACAATCCCGCAGTAGTCTGCGATTACAACCTGATCGGATTTCGGCACATTTACGGTAAATGCCTGCCGTTCCATAATATTATCATAGGTATATCTTGATTTTCTCAGGGAAATAGCCACAGCGGGCGGTTTTGAACTGCATATTCCTCCCCACGCAACTGTTGCGGCATCGGCTCTGCCATCCTTATCGTAGGTCCCGATCAGCCAGACGGGGGCGGGATAAATCAAGGCTGAAGCTCCAAGAGATTTTTTCATCGTTTTCTCCTTCATGAGAAATCTTAACTGCGTGCTAAAGTTAATAATCAAAGCCATAATGTCAAATTTATGCAAAATTTAGTTAATTTTTAAATCATATTGTAGTATATAAATATTGAAATGATTTTATTGAAGATTTCTTTTAGACATTATATTCTTTATTGATGAGGAGGATTCAAAACTATGGCAACCGTAATGCCGGAAGGTGAAAATATTCAGAAAGCAATTAAATGGATTTCAGCCAATCTTGAAGATAACACCAATCAGCCGTTGCATATGCTGATTGAAAAATCAGTTTTTAAATTCGATTTATCCCCCAAGGATACGGAATTCCTGATGGGTTTTTTCCGTAATCACAAAAAATAGCGTCGATCCCGGTAAAGCTCTTTAACTCCATTTTAGCGCTTTACACTGTTGACGACACCGCCCGAATCAGAAAAGGAAGCCCGACGGATCCACCAGCTCAATCCGGTCAGGCTGCCAGTGGGGATTATTGTCGCGTTCAATAAGCCTGGCCCGTATGCCCTCAAGGTAGTCGGGATGCCTCGACATATATTTCGCGGCTTTCAATTCAGTTGCAAACACGTCCGCAATTGAACGGCCTTCATTGTAACGCAGCAATTTTAACGTCAGGACAAGAGCCGTCGGCGACCGTTCCGCGATGCTCGCAAACACTTCGTTACAGCGTTCTTCCTGATCGCCGCATCTTGATAAAAATGCCAGAATATCTTTGATGTCCGCTTTGTCCGAAAAATATTCTTTCACCCACGCATCCATGGGAAAACGGTCGGGAATATGAAAATCAAGCATGCCTGATATCTGCTCCAGCAGTGCTTTTCCTGTCACCTGCCTGTCCTGAGTGTCTTCCAGTCCGACGCTTTCCAGAACATCCAACAGCCCCTGTACATGATCATGTAAAATGAAATGTGTGGCAAAGCCCAAACGCACACATTCAGTTCCCTGCATATCATAACCTGTCAGACCCAGGTATTCCGGATAGCCTTTGGGGCAGCGTGTGAACATCCAGCCTGTTGAACCGACATCCGGGAAAAAGCCGATCCTTGTTTCCGGCATGGCCATTCTTGTTCTGTCCGTGGCAATTCTGATATCGGCGCCGGCTGCAATGCCCAATCCACCACCCATCGTGATACCGTCGGCAATCACAACCACGGGTTTAGAGAAAAGATGGATTTTCAAATCAAGACCGTACTCTTTTTGAAAAAACGAATCGACTTTATCGTATTGTTTCAAATTTGCCAGTCGGGCCAGCTCTTTGATATCTCCACCGGCGCAAAACCCTTTTGAACCGGTTGCGTAAAACAGCACAAAGCAGCACCGCTCATCGGCTTCCGCTTCATCCAGAAGGGAATCGATCCTGTCGATCATGCTTTCAGTTAAGCTGTTGATCGCCTCCGGACGATTCAATATAATGGCTAAACCCGACCGTAGGCGCCTGGAGAGCACATGTTGACTGTCTTCACTCATTTATTTTTCAGCAAATCCCGAATTTCCATCAGCAGTTCCTGATCTTTTGTTGGCGCAGGGGGTGGCTCTTCCTGTTTGCTCTTCATGACCATCCCGAGGAATTTTACGATGAAAATATACAAGGCAAGGGCGATAACAAGAAAATTCACAATTTCTCCGATAAAGAGGCCGTAAGGTATTTCCTTGCCGTTTATGACCCATTTCCAGGCTACATATCCCTGTTCACCCGGCATGATGAGGCTGACCAGCGGCATGATGATATTTTTAACCAGAGAATCGATAATTTTACCAAATGCCGCCCCGATAACCACGGCAATCGCCAGATCGATCACATTACCCTTAAGTGCAAAATTTTTAAATTCCGCAAGCAATGATGATACTTTTTTCCTGGTTTCCATGTGCTCTTCTCCTTTCGGAATTTATATACTATTCGCCCTTGGCCATTTCTTCGTAAATCTTCAGTTCGATGAAGTTAAAAAAATTATCATACTCTTTTTTCGTCAACAACCGGCGCATTTCCCATCCGCCTGATATTTTTTTCTCCGTGGTAACAATCAGCGTCACCTCGCATTCCTTCCAGTTGAGCCGTCGGACCAGGGCACTGGTTTTTGTCCTCCAGTCGTCCACTTCAACATAATCCGAATCAACCCTGTTGTTTTTTCTGTCAATGGTAATATTACTGCCGATTTCTTTTTCTCTTAACACGGCAGCTATCCCTTTGAGGATATATTTTTCCTTGGCCTCAAAAATCTTTTTGTGCTCATCCGGTTTGGTTATTTCTGCTGAACCGAAATGATTTGCGCAGGACAGAAGATGGGCCATGAAAAAGAAAACAAGAGACAAAAAAACCGCTTTTTTAATCATTTAATCTCCCTTCTTAACAGCGATGATATTTCATCGGCTGTTTCCGTTGATCCACCAATCATTCTTTTCTTTAAACCACCAATTGGAGGAATCCGTTTGAATAATGCGGTCGGCAAGTTTTTTGCCTTCCTCGGTGCAAAGCCTCTGCAGGGCGTATTGGATCCATTCTTCGGAATATTTATTACCCAGATCTCCGTATTCTTTAAGCTGCAGGATCAGCGCAATCTGGTCGGCATCCCTGGCAATCCTGGATTCCATGGATTCCTTTGCGTTAAACTCATCAATAGCCTGTCGGATATCGTCTCCGAAAGAAAGACTTTCCGTTAATTCCCTGACGGCCTTGGCCTCATCAACCTGGACATATTTTTTATTGACGTAGTTCATATCGCCGGTTCTAGCCTCAGGTAAATCGTGCAGGACGCACATTTTCAGGACACGCAGTTCGTTCAGTGAAGGATTAACCTTACACAGGGCGTAACCGATAAAAACCGTCCGTAAAACATGCTCGGCCACCGATTCCCTGCCGCTTCCAAGAAATTGGTAACCGCTGCGGGGCGTCTTGCAGAGCATTCCCACTTCGAATAAAAAATCAGCAATACTGTCCATCTTACCCTTTTTTCAAAACCTTGACGCGGTTTCCCATCATTTCCGACATTTTCCGGATTTGCAGCAGTAAAGAAGCGATGCTGTCCGGTCTGGAGTTTTCGATTTTGTCGAGTTGACTTTTCCAGTGTTCCAGAAGAGCGATTTCGTTCTCTTTTAATTTTTTTTCAAATCTCTCCTGATACTCCTTGATAAAAGCTGCGGATGAGTCCACAGTCGCCATTTTGCATCCTCCATAACATATTAAGATCATTGGTTGGGCATTATATCATTCACCATCAAACATGCAACAAACAATTTCATAAATGATAAATTGACAGACCCCTTTAAATACTATAAGGAAACGCCACAAAAACAAATTGAACGAACGGTACAGAAATCCCATGGGGTGTAAACCAAAACCAGAAGATATCGCGGGTGGACAGGCAATCCTTGAAGGAGTTATGATGCGCCACGGCAATAAAATCGCCGCGGCAGTGCGACGCCCGGACAAGGAAATTGTCTTTCAGGAGCGCGAATATGTTCCGCTGACCAAACGCTATAAAGTCCTGGGCTGGCCGCTTGTGCGCG
>JAGFXG010000157.1 GCA_017860985.1 Deltaproteobacteria bacterium | reverse complement strand
CGGTTCAGAAATGAACAGCGGGGCCGTCATTACGAATCGGGCATTGAATGCCAAACTTCCTTTTTCGCACCCCACGTTGTTTCCCAGGTTTTCTGTTCTCGATCCCACAAAGACCTATACACTGCCGCTGAGTCAAATCGGCAATGGTGTTGTTGATACATTTGTTCACGTTGTGGAGCAATACCTCACTTATCCTGTCGATGGAAAATTGCAGGATCGTTTTGCTGAAGGTTTGCTGTTAACTCTTATTGAAGAAGGACCGAAAGCAATCGCGCAGCCAACGGATTATAATGTACGTGCCAATCTGATGTGGTGTGCCACGCTCGGTCTTAACGGTCTCATCAGCGTCGGGGTTCCACAGGACTGGGCAACGCATATGATCGGACATGAACTTACGGCGCTGAAGGGTTTGGATCATGCAAAAACCCTGGCTGTGATTTTACCGGTTATGCTAAATATACGCCGGCAGGAAAAGAAAGAAAAACTCCTGCAGTATGCCCAACGCGTTTGGGGTATCAAAACAGGAGATGACAATGCGCGCATTGACACTGCCATCGAGAAAACACGTGAATTTTTTGAAAGCATGCATGTGGCGACCCGTCTCAGCGCGTATGATATCGCGGCGGATATCATACCGGCTGTCGTCGAGCAGCTCAAAGCGCACGGCATGGTCCGTTTGGGCGAGAAAAGGGATGTGACACCCGAGTTGGCTGGTGTCATTTTAAAGGAATGTCTGTAGCCGATACATAATATCAAACGATGGAGCATCAATCATGGATAAATATTCGGTTGTGCTGATTTCAGGCTGTTCTTCGGGCATCGGACTGGCTCTGGCCCGTGAATTCGTATCGCGTGGATGCAGGGTGTTTGCAACGGCACGGAAACCGGAAGCCATCGAGCATTTGAAAAAAGAAAAGATAGACACCGCAGCGCTTGATGTGACAGATCAGAAATCAATTGTGATCGGGCCGTTGATTGATTTGTCCATCGACGACCTGAGGCATGAGTTTGAAACCAATGTGATCGGTCTTGTTGCGCTGACCAAGGCAGTTGCTCCTCAAATGATCAAACAGCAATCCGGCCTGGTTGTCAATATCGCGAGCGTTTCCGGCATCTGCGCCACACCGTTTGCAGGGGCCTATTGCGCGACAAAAGCCGCGGTCAACCTGCTTTCCGTTTCCATGCGCATTGAGCTTGCGCCTTTCGGCATTTCCGTTGTCACTGTGCAGCCGGGGGCGATCAAATCCAAGTTTGGAGAGGCTGCCGCAAACAGCATAAAACTTCGGGAAAATTCGGTCTACGCACCAGTGGCCGGACACGTTAAGGAGCGGGCAATTGCTTCCCAGAAGAATCCGACGACGGCGGAAGAATTTTCCCAGAAACTTGTTGATGCGCTTTTTCTCAAAACAATTCCAAAAGTCATTCGTCTGGGCAGGCAATCGACCCAGCTGCCGCTTGTGGCCGCTCTGCCTGCGGACCAGTTCGACCGCTTGATGAGCAAAGCGTTTGGTCTGAACAAGCTTGTGATGAAATAACACAGGAAGAATAGGGGGTGCTATGCAATTTACGTTTGCACACAATAATCTCAATGTTTTGAATCTGGAGAAAAGCCTTGCCTTTTATAAGGAAGCACTGCAGCTGAGAGAAATACGGCGCTATGAACCGCCGGACGGCAGTTTCATTTTAGTATTTTTAGGAGATGAGAAAACACCCCATCAGCTGGAGTTGACCTGGATGAAAGACCGTAAGGAACCCTATAATTTGGGTGACAACGAATTTCATCTGGCATTTAAAGTGGATGATTTTGCGGCCGCCCACGCGCTTCATGAAAAAATGGGCTGCATCTGCTTCGAAAACAAATCGATGGGTATCTACTTTATCAACGATCCGGATGATTACTGGCTTGAAATCATTCCTCAAAAGCGGTAGTTCGGCCACATTGCAGACGGCTGCCGCTTATGTAAATATTTATTGATTTTTATATCATTGTCCTCTAGAGTTGGCGCCGTAAGTGGATGTGTCCATCCGGTTACCGTTGTTTTCAGGATGCCGGCGGTTCAAACTCCAATTCTATTGTCGCTGCGTAGGGTAAAAATGCCTATCTGACGGGCATTATATGCAGAGAAGTAGACATCAACAAAAACAGACAGGAGGAATGCCAATTGAATATTGACAGCAAAATATTGAGCGAAGAAAATCTTCAGAAGATCAAACAACTCAATAATCCACATGTGGAGAAAATCATTGAGGAATATGTGACTTTGTGCAAGCCGGCCAAAGTATCCGTCATTACGGACAGTTTCCCCGATATCGGTTATATTCGTCAGCAGTCGCTGGAACTGGGTGAAGAAAAAAAGCTGGCGATGCCGGGCCATACGGTTCATTTCGACAGCTTTCACGATCAGGGCCGTGATAAGAAAAACACCTGCCTGCTGGTGACGCCTGACATGAAAGTATCCAAAATAATCGATGTCAAAGACCGGGAAGAAGGCCTCAAAGAAATTTTCGGCATCATGGACGGGATCATGAAGGGCAAGGAATGCTTTGTCCGTTTCTTCTGCCTGGGGCCGCTCAATTCGCGTTTCTCCATTGCCGCGCTGCAGATCACCGACTCCGCTTATGTTTCCCACAGTGAAGATCTGCTTTACCGGGTGGGATACGAACACTTTAAAACGCTGAAAGGTTCGGATGATTTCTTTTACCTGGTTCATTCCGCAGGTGAACTGGATGAGCATAACAACACGAAGAACATCAAAGATCGAAGGATTTTTATTGACGTTCTCGGCAAGAAAGTTCTGACGGTTAATAACCAGTATGCGGGCAACAGCGTGGGCCTGAAAAAACTGGCGCTCAGGCTGGCCATCTATAAGGCCAATAAGGAAGACTGGCTGACAGAGCACATGTTCATCATGGGAGTGAAGCCGGAAGGCAAGAAACGCGTGACGTATTTTACCGGTGCGTTTCCCAGCGCTTGCGGAAAGACGTCCACCGCCATGGTCCCGGGCCAGCAGATTGTCGGTGACGATATCGCTTACATCCGGCATAGCGATGACGGCAAGGCATATGCAGTCAATATCGAACAGGGCATTTTCGGCATTATCGAGGATGTCAATCCCATCGATGATCCGGTTATTTATGAAGCCCTCACCACGCCGCGCGAGCTGATCTTTTCCAATGTGCTGGTTAAGGATGATAAACCATACTGGATGGGGATGGGACAGATTCTTCCCGATGAAGGCCGCAACTTTTCCGGTGAGTGGAAAAAGGACAAGAAAGATGACAAAGGCAATGAAATCCTACCGTCGCATAAAAATGCCCGCTACACGATTCGCCTGAGCGAACTGAAAAACGTTGATCCCAAACTCTATGATCCCGATGGAGTTCCGATCAGTGGTATTATTTATGGCGGGCGCGATTCCGATACGTCAGTGCCCGTTTATCAGAGCTTTGACTGGGCGCACGGCATGTTCATTGGCGCTTCACTGGAATCGGAAACCACCGCCGCAACAATTGGCGCAGTTGGTGTGCGTGAGCTTTCCCCCATGGCCAACCTGGACTTTCTGGTCGTTCCACTGGGGACATATTTGACTAATCATCTGAAATTCGGCAATCGATTGATTGTCAAACCATTGGTTTTCTCCACCAATTACTTTCTGAAGGAAGACGGAAAGTTTATAAACGATAAAGTGGATAAGAAAGTCTGGCTCATGTGGATGGAAGGCCGGGTCCATGGCGAATACACCGCGATTGAAACGCCGATCGGTTATATTCCTAAATATGAGGATATCGCAAAACTATTCGTCCAGATTTTTGGAAAGAAATTTACGCGGGAAGCTTATGATAAGCTGTTTTCCATTCGGGTGGACAAATTCCTGGAAAAACTGGTTCGTGTGGAGAAAGCGTATACCGAAGAGGAAAACATCCCTTCGGAATTTCACGCCATCATGGAGATGTTAAGAACTCGGCTGAATGCAGCAAAAGAAAAATCGGGTAAATCCGTCATTCCGCCTGGAGAATTCGCTTAGATTATTTTTTATGATTGCAATGAAAAAGCCCCGTCAACAAACCGGGGCTTTTTTAGTTGGAAGCTCAATTAATGAATAATATTATTTTAAGCGATAGGATCGCTCAGGATCTCGTATTCATTCATGATTCAATATTATCAGATGCTAAATCAATTATCATCAAAATTGAACTCTCAAGGTAAGTGATTCAGTCAATCTGTATCATCAATGTTTTATTTGGCTTCCTGTATTCCATTGTCGCGGCATATTTATTCAGGATAGTTTGAATGAATTTCTCTGTCCACAACTTCGAAAGGTAATCTCCGTCTGATTTCTTATTTAACATGTATTCTTCCAGTGGTCACCCTTGGGAAGAAGATAATCTCAATCTGCTGTGTTTTCGACTGTAAAAGAAGTAAATGACAAAACCAATCGCCATCCAAACGATCAGGCGTAACCAGGTATCAAACGGTAAAAACACCATTTGAAGAAGAGTCACGAAGGCTCCGGCTATAGGAACGAAGGGCACCCAGGGCGTGCGAAATACGCGTGGAATTTCCGGATGACGATAGCGCAGAACAAGTACGCCGATGCAAACGATCGCAAAGGCGAGCAGTGTCCCTATGGAAACCAATTCTCCCAGGATATTAATGGGGAAGAGTCCGGATACGATTGCCGCCACACATCCGGTGAGAATAGTCGGAATGTATGGTGTTTTAAAACGGGGGTGCACGCGTGCAAAACCTTTTGGAAGTAAACCGTCCTGGGCCATGCTGAAAAAGACGCGCGGCTGTGCCATCAGCAGGACGAGTACAACAGAACTTAATCCGGCAATGGCACCGATTTTAATAAATGGTCTCAGCCAGGCAATTGAGGGTCCTGCAGCATTGACAGCAACTGCAATCGGATCTGGCACACCCAGTTCTGTATATTTCACTATGCCTGTCAAAATCCCGGCCATAAGGATAAAAATAATAGTACAGACGACAAGCGATCCTAGAATACCAATGGGCATGTCTCTCTGAGGATTACGCGCTTCCTGGGCTGTAGTGGATACAACGTCAAAACCAATGTAAGCAAAAAAGATTACACCTGCTCCACGTAACACACCGCTCCAGCCGAATGACCCGAACTGACCGGTATTATCTGGTAAAAATGGTATCCAGTTAGCGAACTTCACGAAAAAGATTCCCATAATTATAAAGAGAGCGATGACTATCAACTTGATAATCACGATAAAATTATTGACCGTTGTTGACTCGCGAATACCGATTACGAGGAGTGTTGTCATAAGTCCGACTATAAAAATAGCCGGGCAATTTAAAATGGCACCGGTTGTGTTCCAACCACCCGCAATGGAATAGGAAAGTGGCGCCTGACATAAAACTGCAGGGATAACTATATCAAAATCTTTGAGGAAGCTGACCATGTATCCAGACCATCCGACCGCGACGGTTGATGCACCAAAAAGATACTCAAGGACAAGATCCCAGCCGATGATCCACGCTAAAAATTCTCCCATTGTTG
>JAGFXG010000156.1 GCA_017860985.1 Deltaproteobacteria bacterium | reverse complement strand
ATAACCCAGCCGGTTGGAGATACGGTGGACATGCGTGTCCACGCAGATGCCGTCTTTGCCGTAAGCCAGCGTGATGACCAGGTTGGCTGTTTTGCGGCCGATGCCCTTTATGCTTAGCAAATCATCCAGGTTGTCCGGCACTTTCGAATCAAACCGTTCAATCAACTCGCGGCAGACGTGGTGGATGCCCTTCGCCTTGTTACGGTAAAAACCGACGGGATAGATGGCCGTGGCGATTTTGTCCATGGGAACCTTCAGCATTTCTTCAGGGGTGGAGGCCAGCGCAAGGAGCTTTTCAGTCGCCACTGCTGTAACTTCGTCTTTCGTTCGCAGGCTGAGCAGGGTGGAAATCAAAACAACAAAAGGATCGCGTTCACTTTCAGCAAGATGCGACACAATGGGCATTTCTCCCACATTAAGTTCTTTTTTTAAAATCTTTATAATCTGATGAATATGCGATTTTTCCATCTGTTTCGTTCGGTTTCACCCTTGGCTTGCTCTTGGAACGGCGTTTTCTTAATATGGGCCCAGATGAAAAGCAAGCATTTATCGGGAAAACACAATCTGTCCGAAACCGGCATAGAGCATCAAAAGCGTTTACATATGAATATGTTAAACAGGATTGTTTTTGCTTGACAGAGCCTGCTTATTCTTATACTTTCCCAAAAGCAACTTTGCGCGCATTTGATGGAATTTGGCACTTCAGGGAAGCGTTTTCTGTACACATCCCCGATATTCAAGCAAATCAATCCATCCGGCAGGTCGCCTTGTGTAATTCAATTATGCAGGGGAATTGTGTTAAATCAATGCAGAAAACAAAAAAATACCAAATCAATCCCCAAGATGAAAATGGATCCCGGAAAAAAAGGCAGGGACAGGTCATTGTAATTGAAGACCGCTGCAAAGGCTGCGGCTTTTGCATTGCCAACTGTCCCCGCCAGGTTTTGCGGGTCTCTTCCGTCTTTAACAAAAAAGGCTATCACCCCCCCGAAGTCAATGACACCTCCAGATGCGTGAATTGTCATTTCTGTGAAATTCTCTGCCCTGAGTTTGCCATTTATACGATTGAATACGACGACTTCAATGAATGAAGCCCCAAGGAGACTGGTTTTGGTTGCAAAAGAAGTACTGACAGGAACACACTTTATGAACGGCGATGAGGCCTGCTGTGAGGGAGCTCTGGCGGCCGGATGCCGTTTTTTTGCCGGATACCCGATTACGCCGGCAACGGAAATTGCCGAATCCATGTCGCGGCGCCTGCCCCAACTGGGAGGAATTTTCATTCAGATGGAGGATGAAATCGCTTCCATGGCGGCGATCCTCGGCGCCAGCTGGGGTGGTGTTAAATCCATGACCAGCACTTCGGGACCGGGCTTCTCCCTCATGATGGAAAACATCGGGCTGGGAATCTGCACGGAAACCCCCTGTGTGGTCTGCAATGTCCAGCGGGCAGGTCCCAGTACCGGGCTGCCCACTTCAGTGGGCCAGGGAGATGTGATGCAGGCTCGCTGGGGGTCACACGGTCATTATGAAATTATCGCCCTTTGTCCGACGAGTCCTCAGCAGATGTTCGACATGACCATCCGCGCATTTAACCTTAGCGAATATTACCGTCTTCCCGTGATCATTCTTGCTGATGAAGTCATCGGGCACATGAATGAACGTGTCATTATTCCCCGCGAGGATGAAATTGAAATCATCAACCGGCGAAAGCCTTCCGTTTCCCGAGAAGACTATCTTCCCTATAAAGCGGATGCCGACGGAATCGCGCCAATGGCCAACTGCGGCGACGGATACCGGATTCATGTGACGGGCCTTACCCATGATGACCGGGGCTATCCGGCAATGAACGCTGAAGCACAGGAGCAAATGGTCTCCCGCCTGGTCGATAAGATCCGCAACAATCGCGACAAAATTATTCGAACAAATAATCTGTATCTGGATGACGCCGAAGTGATCGTTGTTTCTTACGGCATCAGCGCCCGCTCGGCCATGCAGGCTGTCCGCAATGCACGGAATGACGGCATCAAGGCGGGACTGATTACCCTGGAAACTATCTGGCCGTTTCCCGAAGAACTCATCCGCAACGTCGCACGCCGGGCAAAAGCCATGATCATGGCGGAAATAAACGGCGGCCAAATGGTTTTGGAACTTGAACGCTGCGCCTGCGGAGCCTGTCCGGTGAGCCTGGTCTCCAATTTCGGCGGTGCAATTATCCACCCCAATCTGATTCTCAATGCCATCTCGAAGGCGGCAAAAGGTAAAATATGACAACATCAAAAGCCGTTAAGAATGCTCCACCTCATCCGATGGATTCACTGCTTCGGACAGAAAGAATCCCGCATATCTGGTGTCCGGGATGCGGCATCGGTACCGTTTTCAGCGCGGTGATATCAGCAATCAAGAACACCGGCTGGGATCCCAATTCCATTGCCGTGGTATCCGGTATCGGCTGCACCGGCCGCATGGCAGGTTACATCCGGCTGGATTCTTTTCACACCACGCATGGACGGGCCATTCCGTTTGCCACCGGCCTGAAGCTGGCCCGGCCGCAAACGAAAATTATTGTTGTTTCCGGAGACGGCGATCTCTTCGCCATCGGCGGCAATCATTTTATCCACGCGGCCCGCCGGAACATGGACATGACCGTGATCTGCGTCAATAATCTTAATTACGGCATGACAGGCGGCCAGCAGGCCCCCGGCACACCGCTGGGTGCCAAAACAACAACCTCCGTCAACGGCGCACCGGAAGAGCCATTCAATTTCAGTTATCTGGCTTCCGCCTGCGGCGCCACGTATGTGGCAAGATGGACAGCCATGCAGGTGAGATCGCTGCGCAGTTCCATCAGCGAAGCACTGGAAAAACGGGGTTTCAGCTTTGTCGAAGTCATCACCCCCTGCCCGTCCTCGTTCGGGCGGCGCAACCGCATGGGCAGCGCGCTGGAAATGCTCAAATTCTACCAGGGCCGTTCGGTCATCCGGGGCGATATTGATCCCAAGGACGCGTCGATGGATATTGATAAGGAAATTGTTGTGGGAAAATTTGTTGACATTGAACGCCCGACTTTCCTGGACTATTATGAAAAATTCAATCGCCCGCAGATACCTCAATGGCGCTCTCTGCATGGTGATTCTCAGAAAGCGCGGTGATGGTCATGACAGAGAAACGGGAAAGACACGTCTTAATCACCGGCTTCGGCGGTCAGGGCATTGTCATGGCAGGCGACATCCTGGGAAAAGCGGCAACGCTTTATGATCACAAGCATGCCACGATGACGCAGAACTACGGGCCGGAAGCCCGAGGCGGCGCCTGCTCCAGCCAGGTGATCATCAGCGGCGAGGAAATTCTTTTCCCCTGCGTGGAAGAACCGGAAATCCTGATCTGCATGAGCCAGGAAGCATACATGAAAAATGTCAAATCCCTGCGCCCCGAAGGCACATTGATCTGGGATACAGACCTGGTTCACACCCGCAAAGCCGACATGCACCATAAAACATTTCACATTCCGGCCACACGCTTCGCGGAACAGCTCGGGACCAAGATGATGGCAAACATTGTCATGCTGGGATTCCTGTCGGCGGTGGAGCATCTCGTTCATGCCGAAGCACTTAAAAAAGCGGTGCTCGATTCCGTCCCCGCGGCAACAAAAGATAATAACATCCATGCATTCAATACGGGGAGGGAGTACGGCACTTCCATCATCAAGGGGCTGGTAAAGCCTGAACCGGGAAAACATCAGGACTAGAAAAAAGGTTCACGGGACGCTTCGACAGGCTCAGCGACCGAAGGGACAAGGTTGAAAGAAAAGCCCGGTGGGTTAACCCGCCGGGCTTTATCATTTTAGGCCTTTAACCTTGAACCTCGAACCTTGTTCCTTTTTTAGTTATACCCTTCCTCATACGCCAGCATATCCAGGTGCAGCGTGGCGATATCTTCAATATCAAGATTCACATCCTCGGAGGACTTGGGAAGTTCAATAATCTTGATATAGCGGCGGCACTTGTTGCAGACGTCAACACGGTGGCTTTCTTCGCCTTCCACCGCAAAATAAGCCAGTGAATGCTGTTCTTCATTACCGCAGAAGGGGCATTTAATCCGGCGGAAGTGCCATTTATACCCACACTGATGACAGAACAGATAGCGTCTGCCGTCTTCACTTTCACGGATTTCTCCAATTTTCGGCTCCTTGCCGCAAATCGGGCAGTAGCCTTCCGTCCAGCCGTATTTCTCGACCGCCGCACCATATTTTTCCGCAATTACTTCCAATTCAGGACGAAGGCTTTCTTCGAAGAACAAATCGATCAGGTCAAACTGATCATCGTTCTCATCCAAAGCTGCCAGGTCCCGGGGTGATGTTTCTTCCTCTGAGGCACAAAACGACGCATGAATAATATTTTCCCAATCAAAATGCTCATCTCTTATCACGTCCAGGAACTTCTGCGCCTCGGACGGTATTCTTTTCTCGGCTATGGAAATAAGTGAGTAAAAATATTCCTTCGGACGGGTTAAATCGTATTTTTGTCCGGAAAGATCAATCAGGGGCAGGCCTCCCTTCATTTTTCCGTCGATTAATTTTTCT
>JAGFXG010000155.1 GCA_017860985.1 Deltaproteobacteria bacterium | reverse complement strand
TTATGTCAATGGGAATCTCTGAAGATACGGTCAGTTTATGTGCTGTTACTTTTTCCCCATTATAATTAATTTTAATCTTCTCAATGTTTGCCTTCATAGGTTCTCCTTTATTTAGTTAGTATAAACTGTTGCCTCCTAATCGGCCAACTCCCAGACAAACGGGCAAACACCTGAGCCATCGGCAATGCGACGCTTGTCATTTCCCCGATGGAAAATCATCTTTTCCGGCAGGTAGGAGTTGAAGACTGCATTATCTACCTGGCAGATCACAGGAGTAAGCTCCGGAATATCGAGAGAACAGGCAAGTTCATGAAACAGGCAGCGGGTAATCTTGATTTCAAACCGTCTATCGGTACGCTCCACAATTTCCAGTGTGTTCCAACGGGTGGTGCCGGTGCGGTTGATTTCCAATTCCTGAGTAATGAAATTCTGAAACGTGCGTTCTTTGGCAATCGTTTCAAACAACAATGACTGTTTGGCCACACCGCCCGTCAATATTGCCACCCGCAAGATCTCGAAGGCCTTTCGCTGACCGATCTTTTTTTTCAGGTTGATATAGACCCAGACGGGCAAAGCCGACATATCGATAAATTCCTTTGGGAATTTACTATGTATTCTTTTCTTGAAGCGGTTCACGGTAAGTTTGCATTTGGCGATAAATAGCAAGGGAAAGACCAGTTCATCCTTGAGCAGATGAAGCAGGATTGGGGTTGTAATATTTTTTAGATCAAATTCTTTTGCCATGATAAATCTCCATTATTTAGTTTACATTAACTAACTATTAAAATAAAAAAATTAAACCTTAGGGACCACCTTGTTTAAGAGAGAAACCAGCGTTTTCAAATCTTTGCTGTCCAGATTATTGGTGAACAGTTCCGCGATCTTATCGTGTGCTTTGCTATGCATTTCAACAAGTTTTCTTCCTTTAGCACTGAGATGTACATGAAAAGAGCGCCTGTCCTCATCCGATTGAAATTTTTGAATGTAACCCTTGCCAGCCAGTTTATCGATTATGGCCGTAACCGACGGTTTACTAACTTTTAGCGCTTTTGCAATTTCTCCCAGATTGGGATTGTCGAGTTTGTTGATCACATCAATATATTCAATCTGACGCACGGTAAAACCTTCCTCCGTGTATTGCTCTATAAACTGCATTTCCCAGTCGCCAATGAGCTCGGTAATGATTTCGATCAATTCAACCAGAGTGTATGCCATGATGCCTCTTAATAATTAGTTTGCGTGAACTAAATAAATCTTTTAAAAGAGTTTGTCAAGAAAAAATTTTAGCGACCGCAAATAAATAAGAAATTCGCTAGTATCCGCTCTGATTATTGTTCCATTCCTGGAGGTCATCATGCACAGATTTATCGCATTCAGGGGCATAATCTTGAGAAAAGATCACAAGGGTTTCCCGAAAAGCAGTTTCAGCATATTGACAATCATCTTTTTCCGGCCGGCCCGTTCCATCAGGATGCTTAAATACAACATCTCCGTGTTCATCGGAGGTACGGTCAACTTGTTCTTTTTCATCAGACGCGCAGCCTTGGGTTTGCATCTTGTTACACAAAGCCCGCATCCGATGCACCGGTCCGGATCCACACGGAAGGTTTTCCCGGTAGGGATGATCGCATCCATCTGGCAGCGTTTCACGCAAAGGCCGCATCCCGTGCAGGAAGCTGTTTCGATGATAGCGTAATAATTGGTGGCAAAAAAGCGGGCGGGGCGGGGATGTTTTTTAGCGGTGGTCAGCACGCCGCAGCAGCAGCCGCAGCAGATGCAGATACAGGCGGGCTTTCTGGAGTTGCCCGGCTGCAGGACCATTCCTCTTTCTTCTGCTGTGTCCAGGATTTTCAGGCACTCTTCTTTGGAAATATGCCTGGCCCGGCCGCGCGCTGCATAACTGGTTGATCCAAACAACAAACAGATTTCATAGTTGTCCGTTCGTTCGCACGGCTTTCCTATCAGGGCTTCACCCTGTTTGCAGACGCAGTTGGCCACGTAGATCGTTTCGCGGGTATGCGTGATGAAGTGACGCATGTTATCGTAGGTATCGACAATATAATCCGGAATGATTGCTTTTAGGTGCGGACTGGTGCGGAGCTGGGGCAGGGATGAACGGAAGAATTCCGCGCCGAAGGCCTCATCGAAATAGCGATGCATCATATCTATGAGTTCAGGAGTCAGATCATCGACATGATATTCAAACATGCCGATGGCCAGCATGGCGACGCCGTAACGCGGCTTTCTGCCTTTGCTGTCCGAGCGCCGGATGACGCCCTTCATAAACATCTCCTCCAGCACCGCAGCGAGTTCTTCCAAAGGAAGTTCAATTTGAAATTGATCTTTGAGGTTTTTGCGGATTCTGTCCACGGGGATGGAACGGAGTGTCAGGCACAAAGCAACTTTTGCCTGCAGTGGGGTAAAGAAATATTTGAGGATTTCGATTTCGACGCCGCTTTTAGTCGGGGGGTATCCAATCGGATAGCGGTCCAACTGAATCTGAAGCTGTCTGTATAAGGGGTCATTTTTTTGCATGATTTTCAATACACTAATAGGAAGGTATCCGTCCATCTGCGATTTTGAAAAATGATCAGGACATTTTGATGGCGATGGCCCCGGCAACGATTAGGATAATGGACAGGCTCCGAATCCAGGTGATACATTTATAAACATGAAGATAGAGAAAACCGTACTGAAAAAAATGGATGAAATGATCATTTCATTTTTTGCAGCATTTCCCCCATCATTTTGTGGATCAGGTTGATGGCTTTTAGCGGGCGGATCATGACCTTGAAATCAATAATTCTGCCATCATCACCCCAGGTGATCATATCCACGCCATTGACGGTAATTACATCTATAATTGTCTGAAACTCCAGCACGGCATTGTTGCCGGAAATGACTTCCCGCAAATATTTAAACGTCTCGTTATTGAAGACGTGCAGAGCAGCCGCCAGGTATAATGTGGTGATGGGCTTTCCCTCCTGCGGTGTATGAACCACCGGCGAATGAAAGACAACATTTTCAGCCAGGATATTGTCCAGGCCGGCTGCGTTTTTAGATTCAATCAATTTGTGCCATTCGGCGACGGTGTTCGTAATCATATTCAAACCTCAAATTTATTGGCCGGGCCTGACGATGCGGGATGCTTCCTGTCGCTCCATTTCTTTGGCTTCGGCAATCATCGCCTGGACGGTTTTTTCAATGGCATCCGGTAATTTAGCAGCCGCCTCGCTGAGCGTTTTTGCTCCTTCAATGACACACTGAACAGGAATCGGTCCGTTGGGCGACATCAACTGGGCCATCCCGGTAAAAAAGACTTCCCGGCTCTCATCAATCGAGCCGTCAATTTTGACGGGTGTAAGGCGCCGGATCGAGGCATAGGTCAGGTCCGTGAACGTTTCTTCCTTGTACAGGTTGTCGGGATTTATTTTAATGTTTGTCATCCTGGGTCCGTTGGCGTCACTCATGGTTTGTCTCCTTTGCGTTTGGGGTTTTTGATTTTATGCCCTGAAAAATAATGGAAACTGTAAGTAAAACGGCCCCCCTTATTTCGGATCATTGTTAGTTTTCCTACACTGAAAAACCCGGAGGGTCAAGAAGGGATATTGCAAAAGCAGCCGTTTAAAAAAGGGATCTGCAGGCAGCAGATTATTCAGGCGGATATCCAGGCATTACCCCGTTTTAAACTGGGCAATCTGGCGTGAAATGGCCGCCAGATTGCCTTTCTCATCCCATACTTCGCCGTCAGCCTCCAGGAGTCCGCAGGTTATGAAACGGGTTCTTAGGCTGCACCTGAGCCGGTCGGTCTGCGGCAGGTTTCGGATGTTTACGGAAAGCTCTATCGTCGGAACCCATGCGTTCATGCCCTGGGTAGCCATTACCGCGGGAGGCATGGAATCGATGATCAGAAAAAGGGAAAGAAGATCTATGTGACGGCCGTCAGAGAATCTGAAATAGCCCTTATTCTGAGATACATCGGTGAGATTCCCGAACATCCAGCCGGCACAGCCCGGATCGAGCCGGAGATCGAGGTTTTGAAAAAGGCTATACTTGGGCATGGGCGGAATCTGGACGCATTCTTCAACCGGCGCAAGCTCAGGGGGCCTGGTATCATAACGTTCAACATTACAAGTGGTATTTTCTGACGCGAATGTGCCCAGGGCTCTGATTTTTTCCTCCCCTTGCTGGGATACTCTCGCCTCGAAACGGGTAAACTGCCGGGAACGGGCGATTTCTGAAATCTGGATCTCCACTTCACCGGGGACACAGCGGGAAAGGTAATTGGCGGTAACCAGGGGTGTGTTTTTCTTATCGCTTTTCCGGAGCATTGCTTCGGTGATCATCGCCATAAGATATCCCCCGTTCGGGTTTCCGTTTACGGACCAATTATCCGAAATTACGCCGGCAAAGCGTGAATTTCCGAGCTCCGTGAGCAGAATGTCTTTATCAAAAAGGTTCACAGCTGTATTTATCCTCCATTCGCGTGGATTATCCGTCAGGCCGGGTCTTTGAATTTGGGAGGCTGCTTGGTAAACTGCGCGGTCACCGCTTCCAGTTGATTGGGGCTTCCCATGAGGGTCATCATCAGTTCGGATTCCAT
>JAGFXG010000012.1 GCA_017860985.1 Deltaproteobacteria bacterium | reverse complement strand
GCATGTTTCGTCCTGCTTTACACTCAGGCTCGCAAGCTCAATTTAATCGTTCAGGGGGAAGAAACCGCCCTGCAGCTCGGTGTTAATGTCCTGGCGACAAAGTATCTTTTGTTAATTGTCACGTCATTGATCACGGCAATTGCTGTTTCATTCGCCGGTATTATCGGTTTCATCGGGATCATGGTCCCGCACATGATGCGCCTGGTGTTCGGTTCCGATCACCGGCTGCTGATTCCTGCGTCGGCGCTCTTCGGCGCTTCTTTTCTGGTAGTGGCCGATACGCTGGCCAGAACCGTTCTTTCACCCGCTGAATTGCCGGTCGGTGTGATCACCGCCCTCTGCGGCGCTCCCTATTTTATTTTTCTCATGAGAAGAAAGGGGCGCGGATAATGTCGATTCTCTGCATGCAGAGTATTTCCTTTTGCTACACGGACAAACCCGTGCTGGAGGACATATCGTTTGGTTTGGACAGGGCCGAGATCGTCGCGGTCATCGGACCTAACGGATCGGGAAAAACCACGCTGCTTAAATTAATCAATGCCACGCTGTTTCCACTTTCCGGCCGGGTGCTCATCGAAGGCAAAGACACGAAGCAATGGACGCGCCGTGAGATTGCCCGGACCGTGGCCATTGTTCCGCAGGAATCACCCGCCGTTTTTCCGTTTTTTGCCGAAGAAATTGTCATGATGGGACGTTTCCCTTATCGGGGCTCGCTGGCGTTTGAAACCAGGATGGATTACCGCATCGCCCGCGAAGCCATGGCCCAGACAGACTGCCTATCCTTTGCTCAGCGCCGCTTCAATGAACTTTCGGCGGGTGAACGACAGCGTGTGCTGATCGCACGCGCTTTGGCGCAGGAGCCGAAGATTCTGCTTTTGGATGAAAGCACGGTTTTTCTGGATTTAAAACATCAGGCGCAGTTTCTGTCCCTGCTGAGGCAATTGAACCGTGACCGCCATCTGACGGTGATTTTTGTCACGCACGATGTCAACCTGGCGGCGCAAAACGCCGACCAGCTTCTTTTGCTTTACAAAGGGAAAAAATATGCTATAGGAACTCCCGCGGATGTTTTAACCGCGCGAAATATGAAAGAGGTTTATGATGTCGATGTCGGGATTGACCTCAATCCGCATGACGGCTCAACCCGCGTGACATTGTTAACCTGAGCAGGCTGTTCAATAAAGGAAGCCGGTTTAAATCCGGCGCTGCCCCGCAACTGTAAGCGGAACGAAATCCACAAAATGCCACTGACACATGACGTTGGGAAGGCGTGGAAAGTAGGTAGCCGCAAGCCAGGAGACTTTATGGACAGTCACCATAAACTTTATTCCCGAGGGGGAAAGGAGAAGGTCCATGAAGCAGTTTTCAAAGTCAGCCGTTATTCTTTTTTTATTCCTTTTTATCATTGGTTCAGTCAGTTTTGCTTTCGCGGCACCGGAGGGTGATTCTCCGAAAGATACGATACCTGCAGAAAAGGAGCAGAAGGGCGACTCTCAGGAAGATCTGACACCAAAGGAAGAAGTACAGAAAGGTGATCCTTCCAACAGGGCTATCCGTATGGAAGAGGTGGTGGTCAGTGCCACGAAGCTTCCTTCGATACGAAAAGACATTCCCAATGCCGTTATTATCAAAGACAGTAAAGATATTCAGGCGTCGGGATCGAAAACGGTCGGGGAGTTGCTGGCAGGTGAACCGGGGATCGACTGGCAGACCTATGGCAACTACGGCGGATCGACACAGGAGATCCATATTCGTGGCATGCGGGGCAATGCGACCCAGGTGCTGGTCAACGGCGTCAATTTCGGTTCACCGTCGCTGGGGGTTGCAGATGTGGCAAAGATTCCCGTCGACAACATCGGACGGATCGAAACTGTCAAAGGTTCCGGTTCGCTTCTCTATGGATCGGGGGCTATGGCCGGAACCGTCAATATCATTACCAAAGAACCATCAAGGGATAAAATGGATCTGAAGGTCAGCGCCGGTTACGGCACACAAAACACATATCGTCTGGCGGCGGAAAACGGTATGTTCGTCATCGGTGATTTCGGATATTACCTGACTGCCGGTAGAACAGAGACAGACGGGTTCAGGGACAACAGCTGGCTTCGGCAGAATGACGTTTCCCTGAAGCTGTTGTTTGACCGGAAAGAAAAAATCCATATCAGTCTTTACGGCGATTATATAGACAGGTCATACGGTGTACCGGGTGTCAAAACGCCCGCAGGCACACAGGATTATTATGTAGGTGTTGAGAGATTTTACAACAGCGAGTCGGCAACTCTGCTGGACCACAGCACTGATAAAGACGGGCATCTGGTCTTAAACGTCAAGGGCAAACCGATCAACTGGTTCGGCTATGACCTGAAAGCTTATTACACAAACCTGGAAAATTACAATTATGCCCGATACGCATTCGACGGCACGGGGGCGGAAAACTGGGTGAAGAACAGGGTGCTGGGAACAGATGGTCATTTGGACTTTTATCCCTTTGAGGGAGCCCTGTTGCTGCTGGGTTTCGAGTACAAGGATTTCAACTGGAAGAATCAAAGCTATGGTCTGACTTCATCGGGACTCAGCGACGGGTCCGATTCGACCGTAGAGGCTCACGTATTTACACAGGGTTATTTTATGGAAGCTGAATACAGGCCTTTTAAATACGGGAAAGCTTTTGCGGGTTTCCGTCATGAAATTAACTCCGCCTTTGGTTCGGAAAACCTGCCACGCATAGGCGTGGTCATCAATCCGTTTGAAACAACGGCGTTGAAGATCAGCCACGGGAAACACTTCCTGGCGCCTACGCTGAACGATCTTTATTGGCCGGCCGATCCTTACAACAGGGGAAACCCCGATCTTAAACCCGAGAACGGCTGGCATACGGATGTTACTTTAGAGCAGTCTTTGTTCAACGACAAATTATTCATGACCATGTCGTATTTTCACTGGAATGTGAATGATAAAATCCAGTGGGAACCGGATTCGCAGGGGGTATGGAGCCCCATCAACCTGGCCGGCTACAGGGCGGACGGTATTGAGGCGGGGCTCAAGGTCGGGCCCTTCTACGGACTTTCTCTGGGGATAAGCTATACTTACACGAAGGCGGAAGAGGAAAATCGTGACTATTTAAAGCAGGATTACGGATACCCGCCCGATATCCCGTCGGATTTTCAGTACATCATGGTCAAACGGCGTGCCACCATGACACCGGAGAATCAGTTCAAAGGCGACCTGACGTACAAGAGTAATTTCGGTCTGACCGCAACGGCCACGCTGCGGTATGTGGGCGACCAGATTGTTTATAATACAGAGACCACCACTTATCCGGATACACAAACCGTAAACTATACCATCGGGTCATACTGGACAACGGATTTAAAGATCGAACAGCGCCTGTTCAAACATTTTGTTTTGTCACTGGCCGGTTATAATCTGTTTGACAGGGAATACGATACCCGTCTGCAGTCTTTTACCGATCAGACCACTTTCAATACTTCGATGTGTGGTTATCCGGGAAGGGGAAGGTCCGTTTTCGGAAGTGTGTCTTATGAATTTTAAATGGGCATTCCGTAAAGCTGTTTTATGGCAAATGTTGATGTGATTAAAAAACGATGTGCAAACAATTAACAAACCTTCAGAAGACATTAATATTTTTATTAACCGTTTGGTTGATGGTTACTTGCGTAGATGTATCTTCCGCCCTTGACTTTAAAGATGAAACAGGCCGTCTCGTCCGCATCACTTCCGTTCCGCGGCGAATAGTTTCGCTTGCACCCGGCATCACGGAGACGCTTTACGCGCTTGGCCTTGAAAGTAGAATCGTCGGTGTAACCACGTTTTGTGACTGGCCGGTTGCAGCGCGCTCTAAGCAGCGGATCGGCGGATTTACAAATCCATCCATAGAAAAGATTGTCGCATTGAAGCCGGATTTAATTCTTGCCACTGCTGACGGGAATCGCAGGGAAACGGTCCTGCAGCTGGAGCGGCTCGGGTTGCCCGTTTATGTGACAAATCCTTCCGACACACGCGGAGTTCTGAAAAGCATTTTGCACATTGGTGAAATCACCCGCGAGGAAAAAAATGCCAGGAGGCTTGCGGAAAAACTTCAAAAGAGGCTGGATTGTGTGACGGCACAGACCCGGCATAGAAATAAACCTCGTGTATTTTTTCAGCTTGGCCTGGAGCCCATTGTTACAGCCGGCAGGGGTACATTAATCAATGAAGTCATTGGGCGTGCCGGGGGTGTTAATGTTGCGGGCACTGACCTGGCCAACTACCCCCGCTACAGCGCGGAAGGTATTATCGGCGCATCGCCCGACATTATTGTTTTTGCGCCGATGATCAATGACAACAGATTTGAAGCGGTAAAAAGATTCTGGAAAAATTTCCCTGAAGTACCGGCGGTAAAAAACAGCAGAATTCATCCGATAAACGCTGACTTGATTAACAGGGCATCCCCCCGCATTTTTGACGCCGTTGAGATTATGGCATTAATTTTTCATCCGGATATCAATATCTCGAGATGACGCAAAGGAAAACACCATGAATTATCCGTCGATCCCGCCTTTTGATCTGGATGCGGCAAACAACGCCCGAACTCGGCAAAACCAGTTGACCAAGCCGCCGGGGAGCCTCGGAAGGCTTGAAGAAATTTCCATCCGACTGGCCGGAATGAAAGCCGATCCCTGTCCCTCCGTTTCCAGCAAAGCGGTCATTGTGATGGCTGCCGATCATGGAATAGCTTCGGAAGGAGTCAGTGCTTTTCCTGCAGAAGTAACAAAACAAATGGTGATGAATTTCCTGAGAGGCGGAGCCGCCGTCAATGTATTGGCGCGTCAGGCCGGGGCTTCATTGACGATTGTTGATATAGGTGTCGCATCTGACTTTGACCCCTCCCTGTCCGGACTGCTTCATCGCAAGGTCGCCCATGGTACGCTCAACATGGCCAGGGGGCCTGCCATGACCCGGACAGAAGGCGAAAAAGCTATTGTTGTCGGCATGGACGTGCTTGCCGGGGCTGCAGAAAACGGTCTTGACCTGATTGCAACCGGGGATATGGGAATCGGCAATACAACGCCGTCATCGGCCATTGCGGCCGTTTTGACCGGATTACCGGTCGCGGCGGTGACCGGGCGTGGTACCGGACTTACCGACGCGGGACTGGCACACAAGGTTAAAGTGATCGAACGGGCTATTGCTTTGAACAAGCCCGACCCAAAAGATGCGATGGATGTTCTGTGCAAAGTCGGAGGTCTGGAAATTGCGGGGCTTGCCGGTGTAATGATAGCCGCAGCCGCCCGCCGCATCCCGGTCGTCGTAGACGGCTTTATCTCGACCGCCGCCGCCATGATCGCGGTCGGCCTGGTGCCGGATGTGCGCAATTATTTATTCGGTTCTCATGAATCGGTGGAAATCGGTCACAGGGTTATGCACAAACATCTCGGCCTGACTCCACTCATTAATTTGAATCTGCGCCTGGGTGAAGGAACCGGAGCGGTGCTGACGTTTCACTTGATCGAAGCCGCGTCCCGCATCATCAGGGAAATGGCGACATTCGCCGAAGCTGGTGTGAGGGAGCAAGGATAAAGGATAAAGGAACTAAGGCAAGGACAGTTATGCGGAATCTGCGAATCGCTTTTGGATTATTGACGACGCTGCCGTTCGGTATACGGGGAAGCTGGCAGCCCGGAGACAGCGGCCGTGCCGGAATCTGGTATCCGCTGGTTGGCGTTGTGATCGGCGGATTGACCTGGCTTGTGTGGTATGTGCTGAAACAGTATTTCCCTCCTTTGGCAGTTGGCGTCATGACTCTTGTGGTGTGGGTCGGTCTGACCGGCGGACTGCATCTCGACGGATTGGCGGACTGCTGTGACGGTTTACTGTCTTCAAACGCCCCCGAACGGCGTTTGGAAATTATGAAAGACCCGCATCTTGGAACGTTTGGCGGAATTGGCCTGATCCTTGTTTTGTTTTCCAAAACCATAGCGTTAAGTATCCTGACGTCTTCCAACGGACTTGGAATCATTCTTGCTGCAACGGTGGGCCGCTGGATGATCCTTCCCGCTTCACTGCTGCCGCTTGCCAACCTCGACGGAATGGCGGCTGATTTCGCTTCAGGATTCAAGCGCAGTGTCGTTTTTATTTCTGCGGTTTTTCCGCTCGGCCTTGCCTGTTTGCTCGGCATTCCGGGGTTTTTTGCACTGGTTGCCGCCGGGGTTGCAGCGGCCGCCGTGCTGATGCTTTCTTATCGCCGTATAAACGGTGTGACCGGTGATGTTTTCGGCATGCTGGTCGAGGTGACAGAAGCGGCTGTTTTGCTGAGCTTAACCGTATGATAGAAACGAATGGTTTCCCTTTCAGGCTGGGCACGACCTCCTACATCATTCCCGCGGATATTTTGTCCAATGTCCGGTATCTGGCGGGAAAAGTACAGGATGTGGAGCTGGTGTTGTTCGATGTGGACGATGGCATGAACAATCTGCCGTCGAAAGAGGAGATTGATGAGCTTCGCAGGATCGGTTCTGACAATGACCTGACATACACCGTCCACCTGCCTCTGGATTTGCGTCTGGCAGATGACGCCAATGCGCGCCATGCCTCTATCGACAAGGCCCGCCGGGTCATCGACTGCACGCGAAGGCTTGACCCGTGGGCTTATATTTTGCATCTGGACGGGAAATCCGTCCGTCACGGGGCGTCGTCCGGGGTTATGCGACACTGGCAGGAGCAGGCCGTTCGATCGCTGGAAATCGTCGGAGAATACGCAGGAGAAGTGGAAAAACTGGCTGTTGAAAATCTCGAAGGTTATCCACTTGATTTCTACGAACCCGTGTTGAAACAGATTGCCGTGAGCCGCACAGTTGACATTGGACATCTGTGGCTGGAGGGGCACGATGCGTTCACATACCTCCAAGAGGCCCTGCCGCGAACGCGCGTCGTTCACATCCACGGGATCGACGGACGCGATCACAGGTCGCTGGCGAATGTATCGCAGGAAAAACTGCTTGGCGTTCTCAGTGAACTTGTCCGCACGGGCTACCGGGGCGTCTTGACCGTTGAAGTATTTTCAGAGGAGGACTTTCTGTCCTCCTGTGCGGCTATTCAAGCAGTGATGAAAGGAGAACAGGTATGTTTCCTGAAATCCCCGTAAACGGCCTGACGCTTATTTTAGGCGGTGCCCGTAGCGGCAAAAGTTCTTTCGCAGAAAAAATCGCCCGCGAATCAGGAAAATCCGTCCTTTACATCGCCACGGCCACAGCTGGCGATGATGAAATGGCCGAGCGCATCCGCAACCATCAGGCGTTACGGCCGGCCCAATGGCAGACGCTTGAATGTCCGCTCAATATCGGCCGTCTTCTTGACGCCCCGCCGGCCGAAGTGGTGATTATTGACTGCATCACGCTCTTGGTCAGCAATATCCTCCTTTCCTTCCCGGAAGACGCGCCTGCCGAAACCGTCATGAACAAAGTCCGTGTTGAAATGGAAGAACTCATTGGCGCGCAGTCCAGGATCGGCGGGCAGTGGCTGGTTGTGTCCAATGAAGTGGGCCTGGGGCTTGTGCCGCCATACCCGCAGGGACGTATTTACCGCGACGTGCTGGGCCGGGCCAATCAAATTCTGGCACAGGCCGCGGGGCGTGTCATCCTGATGGTTGCCGGGATTCCGATGGTGATCAAGTAATTCCTTCCCCGTTCAATCACGCTACTGCGGCATTTTCTTGAATGGAAAAAAGAGACCGCGGCAATATCCGTTTTTCATGCGATTGATTTATTCCGTCTTTTATTATAAAAAAACCTTCAAAATAAATACACGATTAAAGGGACTCTTGACATGAATCAAAAAGTTACAGTGGTTGGATCGGGCAATGTGGGTGCGACGGCGGCGCAGAGGCTCGCGGAAAAAGAACTGGCGGACGTTGTGTTGATTGACATCATCGAAGGCGTGCCGCAGGGTAAGTCGCTGGATTTGGCCGAAGCGGCGCCCATTGAAAAACATGATGCGCATCTTGTTGGCGCAAACCATTATGAGGCATCGGCCAACTCCGACATTGTCATCATTACGGCGGGCATCCCCCGCAAACCGGGCATGAGCCGCGACGACCTGCTGGCGACTAACCGCGGCATCATGAAAAGCGTCGTGGGGCAGGTTGTAAAATATTCACCCAATGCCATCCTGATCATTGTCAGCAATCCTCTTGATGCCATGTGCCATGTGGCGATGGAAGAAAGCGGGTTTCCTAAAAACAGAGTCATAGGCATGGCCGGAGTGCTCGATTCCGCACGGTTTCGCGCCTTTATATCGATGGAACTGGATGTCTCCGTCGAAAATATTCAGGCGCTCGTGCTGGGCGGCCATGGTGATACGATGGTGCCGCTGCCGCGGTTTTCCACCGTGGCAGGCGTGCCGATCACGGAACTGATGTCTCCCGAACGTATTGACGCGCTGGCCGTGCGCACACGCAATGGCGGTGCGGAAATCGTCGGGCTCCTGAAAACAGGCAGTGCCTACTATGCTCCGGCATCGGCGGCGGTGGAAATGGCGGAATCCATCCTGAAGGACAAAAAGAAAATTCTGCCCTGCGCCGCTTTTCTGGAAGGCGAATACGGCATTACCGGTTTATTTGTAGGCGTGCCGGTCAAACTTGGGAAAAACGGCATCGAGCAGGTTATCACGCTGAAGTTAACGGCGGATGAACAGAAAGCACTGGAAAAGTCGGCAGCCGCCGTGAAGGAACTGGTCGATGCGATGAAGAAAATGGCATAAATACCGATGCAGGGGGAAATATTCATGAAACGCAAAGTCATCAAGATTGACGAAGAAAAGTGCACCGGCTGTGGATTGTGCGTGCCCGGCTGTGCCGAAGAAGCCATTAAAATCATCGACGGCAAGGCCAAACTGGTCAGTGATGTTTTCTGCGATGGACTGGGAGCTTGTATCGGTGAGTGTCCCGAGGGAGCGCTTACGATTGAAGAGCGCGAGGCGGATCCTTTTGACGAAAAGAAAGTTCAGGAAGCGATTGCCCGGAAAAAAGGCCAGGCAGCGCCACAACATCTTCATGTCATGGGTGGAGCCTCCGCTTGTCCCGGTTCAGCTCAAGCTGTCTTTGAACGAAAGGATCAGGTTACTCCCGGCAAGGCGCAAACGTCCGGGCAGCCGTCCGAACTGACTCACTGGCCGGTTCAACTGCACCTGATTAATCCCGCCGCCGACTTTTTCCAGGGTAAAGACGTCGTGCTGGCTGCGGATTGCGTCGCATTTGCCCTGGGGGATTTTCACGAGAGATTTTTAAAAGGCAAAAGCCTGGCCATCGCGTGTCCCAAACTTGATGACGGATTGGATGAGTATGTTGAAAAAATCCGGAAGATGGTGGATGAGGCCCGGATCAACACGCTGACCGTGGTGATGATGCAGGTGCCCTGCTGTCGTGGTTTGATGCAGGTTGCCCAGACCGCCCTGCAGAAGTCGGCAAGAAAAGTGCCTCTGAAAGCCGTGATCATCAGCATCCAGGGTGACGTGCTTTCTGAAGAGTGGGTGTAGGATAAGGCAATCCCTGTTCACAATCTGATAATACTTGAATCAAGGAGAATGAAGAGATGCCTTTCTTTACAACCGATGATGGCGTCCGCCTGCATTATCAGATAAGCGGCGCCGGGAAACCGGTTTTGCTCATTCATGGACTGACGGCAAATTCCCTGTTTTTCCGAAAACAAATTCCCGAACTGGCAGGACGCTTTCAGGTCATTGCACCCGATTTGCGCGGGCATGGACTGTCTGGGGCATCAACGGACCACCTGACCATTCGGCGGCTGGCTGAAGATTTAAGACAGTTGATCGACCACCTTAATTTATCGGGAATATCAATAATCGGCTGGTCGATGGGCGCGCACGTGATTTTTGAATACATCAAGAACTATTCCTGCGCCGGAATAGAAAAAATTCTGATTATCGAGATGGCACCCAGGCTGATGAAATCGGAAGACTGGCGCCTGGGCCTGCCGGGCATTATCAGCAGGAAGCAGGGCGATTTCGGCCACGAGGATAACCTTTATCTGCTTTCCGTCATGCTGGATGATTGGCAGGCCTACAGCAAAGTTGTCGTTCAGCGGATCTTAAACAAATCGCTCTATAACGAAAAAATGGAATTCAATGCCGCAGCCGATTTTAAAGGGAAAGAAGACCTTGGCTGGCTTTACGAGGAAGCAGCAAAGAACAACGCATCGGTTATCGCCGCTTTCTGGATTGCCATGGCGGTGCAGGATTACCGGCCTGTTTTGAAAAACATTTCGGTTCCCTGCCTTCTGGTTTACGGAACCGAAAGCAATTATTATCCATTAGAAAATTATGACTACATGCAAAAGCAGATACCCGATGCCAGAGTTGCCGCTTTTGAGGGCTGCGGGCATGCCCTGCATATTCAGGACCCGGAATTATTCAACCGCATGGCAATGGATTTTTTACTGACGGGTTTTTCTGCTTGCGAGGGCCAGCACAACGCCTCCGAGCCCGAAGGTAATGGCTAACGCCTTGATCAGCATCCCGATGCAAAAAGGTATCCATCCGAGAAGCCACAGCAAACACAATCCCACCAGCGTTTCTTTCACGATCGATCTCTGATATCCGCGAAATATTTTTGTGATGATAATGTTGCCAAGAAGTGAACCGAACGCGGTAAAGCCGATGATGGCTGCCAGAAGCAGTGCCGTGAAAGCCAGCGGTATTAATAAGATACCGATGACAGAGATCGCCAGCAGCATAAAGAAGGGCACGATCATTAACGTTGCCAGAAATCCCCAGAAAAAAGATTTTATTTTGTTGGTCCGGATAGCGCCGACAACAGCGTCCAGCGCCCGGGGCGTCAACAGCGCCATGATCATCGCGATAATCAGGATGATGGCAAAAAAGCACAAAGAAATGACATTGAGAATTAAAGACCAGCCTTCCATCTCCCCCCTCATGGCCGAGTTGATGGAATCCGCAAGAGTGGTGGAGTTTACTTCCGTAATGTCGCCGAAAATGAGAGAACCGCTGCCTTTTGCCACAATGCCGCCGACCACGATAACATTCCCGCGGACAACGGCATTATTGGTCAATACGACGGAACCGCCAACGGCAATGACATTCTGCTCAACCAGCCCGCTTATTGTTGCCTGTCCGCCGACAACGACCACATTTTCAACCGTTTGTCCCTGTTCAACCGTAACGTCGCGGCCGGCCATGAAGATGTGTTTTGCCTCAACGGGCATCGACAGAAATAAAATAAACAAGACGGCAATGACGGCAATCAGTTTTAATCTCATGAATCAACCTTCAATTTTTTAGCCATTAAACCAAACTTTTCCCGGTTCATCAGCTCTTTGATTTTTTCTGTCTCCAGACATAGACTGCGATCAGGATTGCGCTGAAGATAATCACGCCGATGATAGCCTGGTGTGAGTACTTCATAATAAGAGCCTGCTCTTTGCCGATAAAGTAGCCGATCCAGGTCAGAATCGTACACCATAGTCCGGCGCCGGCAAGGGTGTAAAGGGAAAAGCGGACATGATTCATTCCCGCGATGCCGGCCGGAATGGAGATCAAATGCCGAATGACCGGCAACAGGCGGCCGATAAAGGTCGAAATTTCGCCATGCTTTAGAAAAAAGCTTTCTACTTTTGCGAATTTTTTCTCGGTTATCCAGACATATTTGCCATATTTAAGCACCAGCGGCCGTCCCAGCCAGTGGGAGAAAAAGTAGTTGGCATAAGCGCCGACAAGGCTGCCCAAAGTACCCATGAGAATGACCAGCCAGATATTCATTTGCCCCTGATGGGCAAGGTAGCCGGCGGGCGGCATGACAAGCTCGCTGGGTACGGGAATAACGGAACTTTCCATGGCCATCAGGATGAAAATGCCCGGGTAACCCATGGCATTTAAGGTATTAAGCAGCGAGTTAATAAGATCGTGCATTCAGTTATCCTT
>JAGFXG010000154.1 GCA_017860985.1 Deltaproteobacteria bacterium | reverse complement strand
GGATCGGCCCCTACACGTGATGTTTTCGTAGGACGCATTGTGTAACTTAAGCGGTCATGTGAAGGCCTTTACGACTAATGTGAATCTTTCATTGACTTTACCTCGACTTTTTTCTATATGCCAGATGAAATTTCATTATCGTATCATTAATATAGGGGTACGACGCATAGCCTGAACAACTTAAGGTTGCATGAGGTCACACGTTGTGTCTCTGCACCGGGAGATGAATTTGCAGTTTAACCCGTGTATAAAACATAAACTGATCCGCAACTCCGCCCGGCATTTTGCCGAGACGGAACTGGCGCCCATTGCTGCCGAAATTGACCAGCAGCGGATTTTTCCCCGTGATGCCATCGACAAGATGAAGGCCCTCAATTATTTTGGCCTGCAGGTGCCTGAGGAATACGGCGGCGCGGCCCTGGATTCCATCAGCACCGCCATTGTGGTGGAGGAATTGTCACGCGTTTGCGCCGCGGTTGGTTTGTGTGTGACCGTTCATAACGGTGTGGCGGTTTATCCTTTCCTGCAATTTGCCAATGCAACCCAGAAGGAAACCTATCTGCCTCAATTGGCCGCGGGGGACGTGATCGGCGCGTTCAGCCTTACCGAAGCCAATGCCGGTTCTGATGCGGGCAGCGTAGAAATGACAGCCGTGAAAAGCGGTTCGGATTACATTTTAAACGGTACGAAAATATTTGTTACTAATGGCGGAGTCTGCGATGTCGCTTTAATTTTCGCATTGACGTCTTTGCCTGAAAATAAACTGCAAAGCAGTGTCTTTATTGTTGAAAGTAAGTTTCCGGGTTTTTTGCGCGGCGAACTGGAAGACCTTTGCGGCATGCGCGCCAACCCCGTTTCGTCCCTGTTTTTTGAAGACTGTCGCGTGCCGGAAGCAAACCTTCTGGGCAAACCCGGCGACGGCATGAAGATTGGCCTTGCGACCCTGGACAACGGCCGGATCGGTGTGGCCGCCCAGGCCCTGGGCATTGCGCAGGGAGCCATGGAAGCGGCGGTGAAATACGCCAGGGAAAGGCAGCAGTTTAAAAAGCCCATTGCCTCCCAGCAGACGATTCAAAATTATATTGCCGATATGGCAACGGAAATCATGGCTGCCCGCCTGCTTTTGTACCGCGCCTGCGAACTCAAGGACGCGGGGGCGCCGTTTGGCTGCGAAGCGTCAATGGCCAAGCTCTACTGCAGTTCTGTGGCCTCCAGGGTGACGGGTCTGGCAGTCCAGATTCACGGCGGCTACGGGTACAGCAAGGAATATGACGTGGAACGCTATTTCCGGGACGCCAAGGTCACGGAAATTTATGAAGGTACGAGCGAAATCCAGCGAATGGTAATTGCCCGGGCCATACTGTCTCAATCGATGATGTGAAAACCTATGCTGAATGTTGTGGTGTGTATCAAGCAGGTGCCAATGGTCACCGAACTGCCGTGGGATGAAAAATCCGGAACGCTAAGAAGAGATCTGGCCGCGGGCATGATGAATCCGGCCTGCAAGCACGCGGTGGAAGCGGCCCTGCAAATCAAGGAAAATCTCGGTGCGTCCATTACGGTAATGACAATGGGTCCGCCCGCGGCGGAGGAAGTTCTGCGCGAAGCGCTTGCCATGGGAGCGGATCGCGGCGTCCTGATCTGCGACAGAATATTAGCCGGCGCCGATACCTATGCAACCTCTTTTATCCTCGCGTCGGCAATAAGAAAAAAATGCCCCTCCTGTGATCTGATTCTGTGCGGCGCTTATACGTCGGACAGCGAAACGGCTCAGGTTGGTCCGCAGCTGGCGGAAGAGCTGAATATGCCGGCGGCGGCCTACGCGGAAAACATCGATGTAAGCAGCGGAACACTGCGGGTTCGCCGCCTGGTGGATCATTTCCGGGAAACGCTGGAGATGGAATTGCCGGCGCTGGTGACGGTCTCTATGGAAAGATATCAGCCGCGTTACGCATCGTTTTCCGGTTTGGACAAAGCTTTTACACGGGCCGGCATCTCTGTTCTGAATGCAGAAAAACTGGGTATTTCATCTGAAGATCTTGCAGGGCAGGGATCCCGAACCAGAGTGCGCAACGTTTTTGTCCGCAAGGCGCAAAAGGAAAATGTGATGATCACGGGAGCGGCAGCCAGGGCCGCAAGCGAATTTCTGGACCGGTATGAGAGAAAAATCGGCGCGGCGATCGGCAAATCCATCGAGGCGAAAAAGTAACGACGGCAAAAGACGGATGCGGGTCCAATCATGACGAACAAACAAAAAAGTATCTGGGTATTTGGCGATTACCGCAATTACTACCAAAACAGGGTGACGCTGCAGCTGCTTTCCAGGGCGGTTGATCTTTCCCGCAGCCTGAAAGCGGAAGTATGCGCGGTTTTGTTCGGGCATGATATTGAAGAATGGATTATGGAATACACCGCGCACGGTGCGGATCGTGTGCTGGCCATCGATCACCCGTCTCTCACCAGCTACAGCACCGAGAACTACCTGGCGCTGATTGAAAAACTGGCCAGGGAAAGAGATCCGGACATTATTCTGATCGGCGCGACAGATTTTGGTCGGGAATTCGCGCCGCGGCTGGCCAAACGCCTGCAGACAGGGCTGTCCGCCGATTGTGTCGGCCTGGACGTCACACCCGAGGGACTGCTGGTGCAGGTTGCGCCTTCATTCGGCGGAAACATGCTGGCGGAAATTGTCACGGAACGTCATCGCCCTCAAATGGCCACCGTTCGCCCCGGCACTTTCAAGGAGATTCCGCACAACCATGAAAGAACCGCTATCGTGGAGCGTCTACCCCTGCCTGCCGATCTTCCCGCCTCGCGGGTTCGGCTCGTGGAGTATGAACGGGCGGCACAGCGGGAACACACCATCGAAAACGCCGCTGTGATTGTCTGCGGCGGCCGCGGCATGGGCAATAAAAACAGTTTTAAAAAACTAGATGAACTGGCCGGACTTTTAGGCGGAGATGTCGGTGCGACGAGACCCGTGGTTTACGCCGGTTGGGTCGGACACGATTCGCTGGTCGGCCAGGCAGGAAAACATATCAAGCCGAAAATTCTGTTTTCTTTCGGCATCAGCGGTGCCATTCAGCACACTGCAGGTCTGGGGGAAGCCGATTTTATCGTCGCGATCAACAAAAATCCTCAGGCAACAATGATGAAAATGGCCGATGTCGCAATTGTAGCCGATGCCGGTGACCTGCTGCATCATCTGATCAGGGAATTGAAGAAGCGAATCCGGGAATGAGGGGACCGTTATCTTCCGGCTGATGCCCCGCGCTTCTTGCCCCTCGTTCCCGACAGGGGGAAAACACCTTTTCGCACAGAGCGAACGTCTTCAATCGTGAAAAATGCCAGCGGATTGCATGCGCGGACAATTTTGAGTACCCGGTCAATGTCTTTTCTTTTCACAATGGTAAAAATGATTTTTACAGGTCCCATGACACCCTGGGCGTCTACGTGTGTGACGCCGTATCGATTCGTCTTCAGAACCTCGATGAGCTGCATGGATTCTTTCTGGGTGATGATGCGGATGACAACCGTGCCGATGGCCATTTTTTCTTCAAGGATAATCCCGATGAAGTTGCCCATCGCGAAACCGCCTGCGTAGGCGATATAACAAACCGGATTCGACAGGTTTTGAAAAATCTGGCTGATGGCCATGAGCCAGATCAACACTTCAAAAAAACCGATCATCGGCGCGGCAAACTTCATCCCGCGCGATACATAAATAATGCGAAGCGTATCGAGCGTCACATCGCAGATGCGGGCCATGAAAATTAAGGCCGGTAAAATTACAAATTTAAATATCTCGGAATGATAAATTGCAGCAATGTCCATGGTGATGATTCCAGTTAGATAAGTTTAAAGACATTATAGCCATCCAAATGCTTTATGTCAACAAGGGTGCTTTCGGAGTGTCGAACATCCTGATTTCAGATCCCGTCTCGATGCGGATAAATAAGGTCTTTGCCATAAATGGTTGACATCAATGGTTGATCATATATAATTTCAGCCCATCAATGGAAAGGTTTAATTTATGAACGCATACAGAAATATCTTATACGCGATTAATCTCAACGATGAGAATATTACATCCATCATTTACGCTTTGGAATTTGCAAGGCTGTTTAGCAGCCGGATTCACATTGTCTATGTCAATGATCCGCAGGCCGGATATCGTCACCCGACGGACCGGGAAGACGCTGTAGCCCTGAGGGTCAGGGAGACGGTGCCCGAATCACTGCTGGAAAACCTGGACGTTGTCTACGCCGCTTCCAAAGGCAATATCGCGGAAGAAATCGTCCGATACGCTCAGGATTATCAGATTGATCTGATCATGGTTGGACATAAACACCGCAGCAGGCTTTATACAGCGCTTTTTGACAGTGATGATGTAAGTATCATTGATACGGCGCTGCTGCCCGTTTTAGTCATTCCGGATTATTCAAAAAGCTGCCATATATAAACTAGGCAAAGTGGCGGCGGCAACCGACAATCAGGTGGATGACCTGATTGTCCATATGCTGGGGAAGACAAAATTTATCATTCTGCTTTTAGCATCTGCTTATATTGCTTCCTCCGCGATTGTTATCAAGCCTTCCGTTTACGCTTTATGGCAGAAAGCGATTGTTCTGATTCTGATTTTGCAGGGTGGCCTGTGGGCCGGTGCGGGAATTTCTTTTGTATTGGGCAGGGCCGTTCAAAAAAAAATGGATCAGGATACATCAAGCGCCACAACGATCACCTTTCTTGGATTTGTGGCGAGATTGATTTTGTGGGTTATTGTTCTTCTGCTGATTCTGGATAATCTGGGTATCAATATTACCGGCCTGGTTGCGGGTCTGGGAATCGGTGGCATAGCCGTGGCTTTGGCTGTGCAGAATATTCTTGGAGATCTTCTGGCTTCTTTGTCCATTGTGCTGGACAAGCCATTTGTGATTGGGGACATGATTGTTGTCGATAAGCTAATGGGAACAATTGAGCATATCGGTTTAAAGACGACACGGGTGAGAAGTATTGATGGTGAAGAATTAATTTTTTCCAATAACGACCTCTTAAAAAGCCGGATTCATAATTATAAGAGAATGCAGGAAAGGCGAATCGTGTTTAGCTTCGGAGT
>JAGFXG010000153.1 GCA_017860985.1 Deltaproteobacteria bacterium | reverse complement strand
GTTTTCATCATGGTTGACATTAAAATCACTTTATCCGTGTTTGCAACTTTCGGGTTTTTCCTTCCCTGCTTGAGCCAGTAAAGGACTTTCAGATGGGACGGGAGATAGTCGGGTATTTTGGCAATGATCAGTTTTTGAAAACCGGTTGTTTTCTGAACGGCAACCAATTTATCATAAAAAATATCGATGGTGAGGACCATGCGGCTTTTACTTTTTGTCACATAAAATTCTATTTCGCTCTGGGTCGACAAAGGATGGATCATGCTGGCGATAACACCGATTTTATTTGCGGCGTAAAAGGCTATAACCCCCTGGGGAGATGTGGGCATCGATATGGTGATCGTATCGCTTTTTCTTAGTCCAATGCCGTAAAGCGCCCTTGCGAATTGATCGATGTCCGCTATGAAATTTCTGTAAGTCCGGCAGGTTCCCATGAAATCGTATGCAATCTCGTCAGGATACTCCTCCGCGGTTCTTCTCACGCATTCATACATGCTGATTCTCGGATAATCAATGCTCGCCGGTACATAATCGTAAAACTTCAACCATGGTTTGCTTTCTGATAATGACATATCTTCACCTCGGCTTTCATGAATTCGATTACTATGCCTATGATACAACAGTCAAACCAGGAATGCATACAAGTTTCTTTATTCTGTATTTTCCGTCCGTATTTTCTTGCAATATTCTGTTTTCTCAATATAAAACAGAATCAATTATATCGACAATTTCAGATCATATGAAACGGAGATGATTATCCATGGAGCGCACTTACCCCAAAATGACCAGAAGGCAACTGCTGCAAACAACAGCGGCATCCGCTTTTTTGATGGGAACACAGAATATCACCGGCTGTTCACCCCTTTCCAGATATCAACCGTCGGGAAGCGCCAAAGGCAAAACGCTTTATATCATTCATTGCGACATTGTTGATGTTGTCCATGGCGTAATCCTTCATGACCGGACGATTGCCGTCCGTAACGGTTATATTGAAGCAATGAATGATCAGATCCCCTCCCCACGGGAGGGCGACATGATTCTGGATTTAAAAAATAAGTTTGTTATCCCCGGTTTAATTGACGCGCATTGCCATGCAACCATGCCCGGTGAATCAGCGTTCAATCCTTCGGGTGTTTTGACCACGATGCATCAACTGAAAAGAAATTATGTGCAACAGCTCAAACAGGGTGTAACCTCTGTCCGCGACATGGGTGCGATGCCGAAAATGTTGCATAACTTTATCGCGCAAATAGAAAAAGGCGAACTCACAGGTCCACGAATTGTTTATTGCAATTCCTTCACCAATGTATACCGAGGCCACCCTTCCATTGATCCCGCGGACGTCAGTATTTTTCTGTCGATGGGGGCGGCGCTGACCGGCGATATGAATTTATGGTTCAAAGACACCAAAGAACTGGCAGAGAAGATGCGTGAAAACAGCTGCCAGGGTGCCTCGTTTGTTAAGTTGACCATGGACAAAAAATCCTGTCTGGCCGGGAAGTCAGAGATTCCCGTGTACGCGGATGAACACCTGAACATGATCTTTGACTACGCGCAAAAAAATAATCTGGCGACCTCCGGACATGTCCATACGAAATTCGGGTTTGACCGTGCCCTGCAATACGGCATTGGCTCGATGGAACATTCCATTGCCGATGCGGTGCTGACCGAAAAGGAAGTATCCGCCATGGCTAAAAAGAAGATAGCCATTGTTCCAACGATGATTATCGGGCAGATGCTTGCCGCGCCCGAAGCCTACGATGAACTGCCCGGAAAATACCGCACCGACTTCATAGACCGTGAAATGAGGATCCGGCGCGAATACATCAACTCTTTATTGGATGATTACACGGAAAGATCCATTCATGAACATAATGTCGCTTATCTGAAAACCTATCGAAAATACGGGTTGGATAACTTGTACCAAAAAGGCAAGTATATGGCCAATCCGGAAATCTATTTCAATATCCTGCTGGTCGGTCCCGGTAATTTAAGGGCAATGAAAGATCATGGCGTTTTGATTGGCTGTGGCACGGACGCAGGGGTTCCTCTGGCTTATCACGGAACATTGTGGCGCGAAATGGAGATGCTGGGGCGCATTGGATTTACAAACGCCGAAGTCCTGCAATGCGCCACGATCAACAACGCGAAAATTATCGGAATGGCCGATAAAATCGGTTCTGTGGAGGTGGGAAAATATGCTGATCTGACGATTCTGCAGGAAAATCCGCTGAAAAAAATCGAGACGTGCCGCAAACCGCAAATGGTCATCAAAAACGGCGATATTTACGATGTCGGCAAAATTAAATTAAACGCGTAACAACATGGCATGACGTTATGTTCCCTGTGCCGGAAAGAGGGTCTGTCTGGCGGTAGATGTAATCGTTGAGGGATTAAAAAAAAGGACATGTTCTCTTCTTTCCGACCTGAAATAAAGAGAACACATCCTTTTTTTGATTATTTTTTTAGCTTACGATTTTGCCGCAGCGGGAACCTTCATTCCCAGGGTTTCCATTGCCTTTACGGCCTTTTCTTTTACGGTCTTCGCTGAAGAGATCGCATCGGGCAGATTTCCTGATTTAAAGCTTTCCTGTGCCTTAGCCCAGTCTTCTTTAGCGGATGCAAGGTCAGATTTTACCTCTGCAAATTTTTCTTTAGTCAGATCTCCGGGAAGCTTTTTGGACTTTGAAAGGATGTCCACACGGCTCTGAAGGGCAGAAACCATTTTGGGCAGTCCCTGGCTCAGATCCTTCCACTGTTTTGTCAGGTCAACCTTGTCAATTACTGCATCTTTTTTAGCCTTTGCCGCCGCTACAACCTCATTGACCTTGGTGACAAGTTCCTGTGCTTCAGTCAGTGCGGCCTTGTAATCACCCTTGTCCAGTTTTTCTTTGGCTGATGCGAGCGCGGTTTCCAGTGAGGCTACTTCATCCGGTGCAATTTTCCCGATTTCCGCCTTGGCTGTATCGATTGCTTCAGTCGCCGACTTCACAGCCAGTTCGGCCGCACTCTTATCCGCTTTGCCGCAGCCGGCAATCATAAATGCGGCAAACAACAGGATGACTCCTATACATAAATAATTCTTTTTCATAATGAATCCTTTCTTGTTGAGTTTATTGATTCTTGTAATGATCGATATTCCAATAGCTGCGATCAGGGAATATGCAGTTTCTGTCCGATTTTAATCATATCAGGGTTTTTAAGAATATCCCGGTTGGCTTCGAATACCTGTTTATAAAGATTGCCGTCGCCGTAGTACTTCTCGGCGATTTTCCAGAGAGTGTCGCCTTTCTTTACTTCGTGGTATTGTTTGACATCATATGGGTCCTGTTCCTCTGTTTTCTTGACTTCATCACCAGCCATGTCATGCACCTCCCTCGTTTCCTGTTTAATCAAGTCTTGTCTTTCCTGAGAAAAAATACACAGCCTCATTATGCAGAGCTGTTTTTCTTCTCAGCTGCAATTCATTAAACAAGCCCGATGTTCAGGGCAGAATCAACCACCTCGCCACCCGCTGTCGATATATGAAATGAAGGTGATTACATCGCAACAAGCTACGGAGAATTAACGTCCGTCCCGCGTCAGCGGGATCAAACTCAGAGTTGATTGGTATTAAAGGTATCACATGCTGCGATATTGCCCTGCTCCAGTCCGCGCTTGAACCATCTGACGCGCTGGGCCGAGCTGCCGTGCGTGAATCCGTCGGGAACCACGTAACCTTGCGTTCTTTTCTGGATGCGGTCATCGCCGACTGCGCTTGCCGCATTCAGGCCCTCTTCAATATCGCCGGTTTCCAATATATTGCGTTTTTTCTGGGCCTGATGAGCCCACATGCCCGCCAGGCAGTCAGCCTGCAATTCCAGCATTACATTTAATTTATTTCGGTCGGCTCTGCCGGCGCTCGCCTGCATCGCATTTACTTTTTGAATGATCCCCAGCTGTGTCTGCACATGGTGGCCTATCTCATGGGCAATCACGTACGCCTGCGCGAAATCACCGGACGCGCCGAACCGGGAGTGAAGGTCTTCGAAAAAAGCAAGATCAAGATACACTTTGTGATCAGCCGGACAATAAAACGGTCCCACAGCCGCGTCAGCCATGCCGCAGGCAGATTCGACAGCGCCGGAAAAAAGAACCAGCTTTGGTTCTTCATACGTCCGTCCCGCTTTCTGAAATGTTTCGTTCCACACATCTTCGGTTTCGGCCAGGACAACGGCCACGAAATTGCGCATGTCATCATTGACGGCGGGAGACGTTGTCTGTTCTTTGGACACGGAGGAGGATTGCGTGCTCTGTCCGACAACCTGCAAGAGGGCAGTGGGATCGACGCCGAGGAACATGCTGATGACCACGACCGCCACAAGACCGAGGCCGCCTATACCGCCGACTTTTACGCCTCGGGAAACCGACATCCCTCTGCGGTCTTCCACATTGTCGCTTTGCCGTTCACCTCGCCAGCGCATTGAAGCCTCCTATCAAAGGACAGGAACCGTTAATATCCTATTGCAAAAATACATGTGAAATTTTATGGCCCGAGTATAGGAATTACCCCTTTGCCTGTCAAGACAAATTAAGGGATGTTCTGTCTGTCATGCAGGGATAGTCTTTCATTGCTTCCACTGCCTGATCAGTTCTTCATAGG
>JAGFXG010000152.1 GCA_017860985.1 Deltaproteobacteria bacterium | reverse complement strand
GGCGGCCAGGAACCGGCCATGCATGACGGACGCAATGATCCCGGATTCAACGTTCACTATTGTCTTGAACCGACACCGGGGCGACACACTCTCGGCGCCCACCTTTACTACGAAATGTTTCAATTGTGGAAACGGGTAAAAGGCCTGCCCAAGCCAAGTCCTCTTTATACGAAAGGAAGCAAGTACAAAATCGACCGGGAAAAAGCCCGGGTCGCCGCTGCTTGCAGCAAATTCATGAGCCTCGCCAACGGAGCCGGCATGTGCATGTTCGGCCTCTTCATCGGGGCAAAAAGAATCCCGACGTTTGACTGGCTGAATGCCGCGTCCGGCTGGACGCTGACGCCCGAAGAATACATGACCATCGGCGAACGCATTCAGACCCTGAAACAGGCTTTCAACATCAAGCACGGCATCGAACCGAAAGACAACTTCATCAGTGCCCGTGCCCTGGGCAAACCACCCCAGAAAGAGGGTGCCAACAAGGGAAGGTTTGTCGATATGGATAAACTTGCCCCCGATTACTGGGATCAGTTCGGCTGGGACAAGAACACGGGCAAGCCTGAAGAAGATACTTTACGAAGGCTGAACATCAAATAAGAGGAAAATGATATGCCCCACACGATTATTGAAAAATGCAACGGCTGCGGCGCGTGCGCACGCCTGTGCCCGGCAAGCGCCATCTCCGGTGAAAAAAAGAAGCTGCATTCCATTGACGCGGTTTTATGCATTGACTGCGGCGCCTGCGGCAGGACATGCCCTCAGTCTGCTGTCCTGGACACCGAAGGTGCCTCGTGCATCATGATGAAACGATCGGAATGGCCAAAGCCGGAGATCGTGATCGAAAGCTGCATAGCCTGCGGCATCTGTATCGATACATGCCCGGCCGGGTGTCTGGCCCTGTCGGAGCGGCCCAGGAAAAAAGGGGTGGATGCCTTCCCTTACCTGATAAATCCAAAAGCCTGCATCGGCTGTGGATTCTGCAACAGGGAATGCCCGGTGGACAGCATAACGATGCGAAAACCTGAAAAAGTTGTTGTTCAGGGGCCGTAACTCACAGCTCTTTAATGTAGGGCATGCCGTGTAACCATCCGGTTATTTGCCAAACTTGCCGCTTCGGATTGCCCGGGGAGTAATTCCTACACTTCACCGCTCCGTAAGTGGAGGACACGGGTGGTTGACCTCTCAAGGCGAGGTTACCTTCCATTTTCCCTTGGAGAATGTTCCATGTGTTCCATGCTATTTGTTCCCCTCTGGCGGGGGCTAGGGGAAGGAGGTACAAACTGCAAACATAGTTTACAAAACAGACTGGGGATATGGTTCACACCACTCGATAGGCAATCTTCACTTTTACCATCTCTGGCGTTTCGCGCCATCTCCTCCAAAGAGGAAACAAGGTGGTTGTGTTACAAGTGTTTAAAATTATAAGATTATTAACATATTAATCACAATAATTCTTCCATCCTTTCATCTGCCCCATGAAATTTTGAATACAATGAAGTACAATGAAATACACCGAATTGCGTATTTACAATCCACCTCTTTCGATGTAATTTGCTTCAGCTTAAAAAAACGGTGTTTTTGCCGTTATAAAGATGATGGAATAATATAATGTGAGCTATTAATGAACAGATAAAGGGGGGTAAAACCTAAAAAAGTCCAAAATGTTACCTGCACACGGTGAAACTGACTACTACTACTACTACTACTACTGACCTGAAAGCTGAGACTGATGATCATGAATACTACTACAGAGCAACGACAAACCTGCAAGTCACCGGGACAAATACTGCGCGAATTGGGCATCTCCCCGTCCGATTCCTTTACTAATCCTACAAGCACATCAAGAGGCATGGCTGCTGTCTCAAGTGAGCCGGGAGCCTTTCCCAGAACATCATCCAGTAAAACAGGTGAAATACTCGTCTCAAAAAATATTATCACGGAATCCGATTTAAATGAAGCCATGAGAAGAAAGAGACAGCAACCGACAAAGTATCTGGGACAGATCCTCTGTGAAATGGGCATCCCCCAGTCAAAAATCGTGAAAACGATTTATTTCAGTAACAAAAGGAAAAAACTTGGAGAAATTCTTGTTGATAATAACATCATCACAGATGAGCAGTTAAACGATATGCTCATAAAGCAGAGACATCAAAAAAGCATGGGAATGCACAAACATCTGGGCACTATGCTCACCCTGAGCAATACGATAACCGAAGTAAATTATATCAATGCGCTTTCCGCTCATTTCAGCATGCCCGTTGTCTCGCTGAAAAATTTCAAAGTATCCTCATCCCTGCAAAAAGCCATCGGTGAACAATATGCTTTGAAAAATCGTATTGTTGTTATGAGCAACACCAACCATACACTGACCGTTGCCATAGCGGATCCACATTTATCAATTTTTGAATATCTTGAAAAAGCCATGCCGAAAGGCAAACACATTCTGTTTTGCCAGGCAAGATCCGCGGAAATAGAAAAATGTCTTAACGAAAAGTATGACCCTTTCCATATGGTGTTATATAGGTAAAAGATTTCAGCTTAACACCAGCAGAACCATGGAAAAGATTCATGGAAACTTCCTGTAAGGCAATCAGTAATCGTTACACGATGCCCTTGATATTTCCGGTATCGTCAATATTGATGTTGCAGGCGGCGGGGGTTCTGGAAAGGCCCGGCATCCGAAGGATCTCTCCGGTAATGGGGATCAGAAATCCCGCACCGGACGCGATTTTGATTTCCCGAACAGTAACGATAAAGTTGCTGGGAAGCCCCAGAAGGTTCGGGTTGTCGGAAAGCGACTGCTGGGTTTTGGCAATGCAAACCGGCAGTCTGTCGTAGCCGATCTTTTTGATCATATCTAGATTGCGCCGGGCCTGCGGCTGGTAATCAATGGAAACAGCGCCGTAGATTTCACTAGCCACTTTAAATATCTTATCTTCCACCGGCAGATTCCATTCATAGAGGGGCTTGAAGGTCCCTTCGGCTTCGGCAGTCAACTGAACGGTCTTTTCTGCCAGCTCCAAACCACCGTCGCCTCCCAGTCTAAAGATATCCGCCGGGGCAATGTTCATGCCCTCGTTCTCTGCGGCTTTCACAACCGCGTTTATTTCTTCATCCGTGTCTGAAGGAAACCGGTTTAATGCAACAATGCAGGGCACATTAAATTTATCGATATTTTCATAGTGCTTGCGCAGATTTGCCATTCCCAGCACGGCCGCGTGGGGGTTGGAATCATTTAATTCTTCCCGTGCAATGCCCGCATGATATTTCAGTGCACGAACAGTGGCAACTAAAACAACAATCCGGGGATTAAAATTGCCGTAGGGAGCGACGATGTCGAAATACTTCTCGGCACCGAGATCAAACCCAAATCCTGCCTCGGTCACCACGTAATCAGCAAGACGCAACGCCAGGTCCGTGCTGATAATACTGTTGGTCCCCTGGGCAATATTGGCGAACGGACCTCCGTGGATAATGGCCGGCACGCCTTCGGTAGTTTGCACCAGATTGGGCAGCAACGCATATTTTAAGAGCGCCGTGACCGCGCCTTCCACTTTCAGGTCGCCGGCAATCACCGGCTTGTCATCATAGGTAAAGCTAACCAGGATCCTGCTTATCTTGTCTTTCAATTCTTCATAGGAGCGCGAAAGACAGAGAATTGCCATAATTTCACTGGATGGGACAATATCAAATCCGGTTTCGCGGGGCACCCCGTTGGTCGAGCCGCCAAGGCCGATGACGATATCCCGAAGCGAGCGGTCGTTCATGTCTATGACCCTGCGCCAGGTGATTTTGCGCGGATCGATATTTAAAGGATTGCCGTGAAAGATGGAATTATCCACGATGGCCGAAAGCAGGTTGTGCGCGCTTTCCACCGCCGGAAAATCGTTTGTGAAATGGAGATTAATGTCATCAACAGGATGAACGCGGGAAAGTCCGCCGCCGGTAGCCCCGCCTTTAATGCCGAATACAGGTCCGAGGGATGGCTCCCGCAGGGCCGCGATGGTGGACTTGCCGATTTTCGCCAGAGCCTGGGCAAGCCCGATGGACACGGTGGTTTTTCCTTCCCCGGCCGGGGTGGGTGTCATGGCCGACACCAGAATCAAAGATGAGTTTTTCCGGCGTGCAAATCTCCCGGTTACCTCCAGCCTTATTTTGGCCTTGTAACGGCCGTACAATTCCAGATCATCTTCCGTCAATCCGAGCATCGAGGCAATGTCAACAATGTGCCGCAGATTATTTCCCGTGCTGTGTTCTTTCGTTTTTCTCATAGAGTTATTTGCTGATCACGGCGTCGAACCGGATATCGATGTTGTATTCGTCGCTGATGCGGTTGAAATCGTTCTTCAGATCGATAATTTTAACGGCCGGCGGAAGAGAAAAGTAGCACACCATATGAAATACATTCGCGCCCGTGAAGGGATTATTATCCACGTTGGTGGCAATGTCTTCAATGCTGACCCCCCTCAGCTGGAGAATGATCATGCCGAATTCATTGCCGAGAACACAACCGCGGGACCGCTCGATATTGATACCCCGGGCGGTAAAAAATTCAGCAATTTCTTTGGCCAGACCGGGACGATCCGACCCCATGGTGGAAATGACAACGTATGATCTCATAGGACAACTCCTTTTTTTCTATTTCCAGTAAATGCGGTCGGAAAATTGTTTTACATTTTTTTCTATACGCATCGTATTGAAATGTCAATAAAAAGTGAAGACCAGAAAATAATTGTTCAGGGAAAACATCCATGACATCGGTGTTTGGAAAACATGGAAACAATTTCTCCGCCACTAAAGAAACAATGCTCATCTCCTCCCTTGCATAATGATTGCTGCTCAGACCTTCATCACCTTCGTGATTCCGGGCACTCTGGCAGATTCCTCTGAAGAACAGCTGTTTCCAGGGCAACAGATGATTATACGAATTTTTAAATAAAAAAAATGCAAACTCTGACTGAACTTGTGATAGAATATATTCAAAAGGGACATAAAAAATTATCCTTTTTTCCGAAACCGTTTTCAGAAACACAAAAACGGCAATGTTAAGATCATCGGGAGTAAAAGATGAAGAAGATCAGGATTACCGTAATGACTCGTAACAGCGATTATCTGCAGCGTCTCGAAGATCGCCTGCGCGAGGAAAAAGATATAAGTCTGCTCAGCAGCATCGTCATTAATAATTTCAAGAGCGAGATGAAACAGTCCATTGCTTTTCTGGAGCAAACATTTGTGACACAGCCGGATGTTCTCCTCCTGGATCAGACCATCCTGCGGGATGCAGCTGCCATTGATGTACAGGAAGTCCTTGCTTACAGGGATAAATTTATTGCCACGAGATTTATCATCGTCGGCGAACGCTACAACGAGGAAAGCGTTATGGCCGAAATCGAGGCGGGAGTAAGAGGGTTTTTCCGAACTGCGCTTGGCGATGACATGCTCATTAAATGCATTCGCGCCGTCGCCCAG
>JAGFXG010000151.1 GCA_017860985.1 Deltaproteobacteria bacterium | reverse complement strand
CCCGATCACGTGAAACAAGCGCTCATTCTCCGCAGCTTGCTGCGGAGCGGTTGATGAACAAATAAATTTCAGGGAGGTAAACAATGATCAGTAAAAAATTGGTTCTGATGGTATTGATGTTCTCGGTGTTTATGGCCTGCTCGTCAATGGATGTTAAAAAGACATCCGCCGTGCAAAGCAACGCGGATCTTGATTTCACGCTGCCTGACCAAAACGGCAAACTGGTAAAACTCAGTGAGGTCATGAACGACTATCGCGGCGCGGTCATCGCCTTTTATCCAAAAGACGACAGCAAGAATTGAACTCCGGAATTTGTTGAGTTTCAACAAAACATAGAAAAGTTTGAAGCGCGAAAAATCAAAGTGATCGGGATCAGCAGGGATTCGGCCAAGTCCCACCGCGATTTTATTGCAAAACACGGTCTTTCCGAGATAACACTTTTGACGGACGAAAAGGGCGAGGTTGCCAAACTCTATGGCGCGGACCACAAACTGCTGCCTGTTGCAAAGCGAGTCTACATCATTATGGACAAACAACGCAATATCGTTTACAGAAAAGATATGGGGTTTGCTCTCCTGGAAAATCAGACGCAAACACTGATTGGGGAAATTGACCGCAACATAAAATAAAGGCGGGGATCTATGAAAGAAGATGAATTTCTAAAACTGGATAACCAGTTATGCTTTGTGCTGTATGCCGCCTCGCGCGTATTGACCAGGCTTTACGGTCCTTTTCTGGACAGGCTCAACATCACCTATCCCCAATATCTCGTGATGCTGGTGCTCTGGGAACATGAAACGCTTAGCGTAGGCGACATCGGAAGGCTTTTGTATCTTGATTCCGGCACGCTGACCCCCTTGCTCAAACGCCTGGAGGCCGTCGGGTTGATTACACGGAAACGACTGCCTGAAGATGAACGGAAAGTAATGGCGGCACTTAGTCCCCGGGGAAAAGCCATGAAGCAAAAGGCGGCAAGCGTCCCCCTGGAGCTTTTCTGCAAGAGTGGTTTGACGGTTGAGGAATTTCAATCCATTAAAAATGATGTGACAAAGTTACTGGAACAGATGAATGCGGACCTGCATCAAACGGATCGTTGCAGGAAGGCAAAATAAATTTTTCAGGTCAGAAGCCGATGATTTGGGCCTCTGTCACTTCCGGCAGAGGCTCAAACATGGCCCTGACCTCTTTCGGGATGGAGCGCAAAGAGCCTTTCCGGGCGTCCACGAAAACCCAGTTGGTTTCTCCCTCCGCCAGCACGGCCTTGTCTGACGGACGCAGGATTTTGTATTTGCGCAGCGACTGCACGCGACGGAAATCGGCAACCCAGGTGGCCACCACGATCCTGTCGCCGGCAAACGCTGGCTTGAAATATTCGATTTTGTGCGTGCGCACAACCCAGGTGGCACCGGCGGCGTCTGTCGCCTGCGTGCAGCCGGTCGTTTCGGAGTGCTTCATCGCGGCATCCTGCATCCAGCGCAGGTATTCAACATTATTCACATGGCCATTCTGGTCTTCCGCCTCTTTCGGCACGGTGAATTCATAACGATAGATCTGATGCATAGGACTCCTGAAAGACCTGCAATTTGTTCAGCGCTGCGGGAAAGTATAAGGCTGTCTGCCGGGGGTGTCAAATATATTTCAGTCAGTAAATCCGCAATCACCTTCGTAAAAAAAACCGTGTTCGAAAAATCGGACACGGTTTTTTTCCACGAAAAATTGTTGCTAGGTCCCGGCCGGTCGATATGACCGGTAAACATAATTTTTAGATATTCTTTGCGGCTTTCTCAATGGCTTTCCGGATGGCATCCAGTCTCTCGTTGCTCATCCTGACGGAAATTCCCATCACCAGCGTCCGCCCCAGGATATCTTCCGCGTAGGGAATGGCTTCGCGCGAATACTCTACCTTGCCTTTATAAAGCGGATCGTTGAACGGATGCTTTTTGGAATTGGCTGTTGAAAACGCCAGAAAATGCTCCCAGTTGGGAACATAGTGCCACAGGTTATTTTTGTAGCAGGTCGTATCAACGCCTTCTGCAGCCAGCAGTTTCTGGAATTTGAGCGCCGTCTGCTCTTCGGGAAAATTGAATGCCAGAAAAGTCGCGGAATCCCCCTCGGGATCCTGCTTGGCGCGGAATCCTACGCCGGGTGTGGCGGCAAGCGCGTCCATAATGATCTTTTTATTCTTCTTCTGCTCGCCGATGAGGTAATCCAGTTTCCTCAGCTGCGCCAGACCTAAAGCGCCCTGCAGTTCATTCATCCGGTAGTTGAATCCGAGAATGGTTCTGCCTTCGAGCGCACGGCCGACATTGGGGTTGTGATCGTGGCCGTGATCGGAGTACCATTCCGACCGGAGGTAAAGATCGTGGTTGTTGGTGATCACCATACCGCCTTCACCGGTTGTAACCGTTTTGACATAGTCAAAGCTGAAGGTTCCCATGTCACCGAAGCCGCCCAGCTTTTTGCCTTTGAAGCTGGCGCCGCAGCCCTGCGCATTGTCTTCTAGTACCAGTAATTTGTTTTTGCGGGCCACCTCGACAATCCGGTCGATGTTGGCGGCCAGTCCGCACATGTGGACGGGAATGACGGCCTTGGTATAGGGGGTCTTCTTCTTTTCAATTTCATTGGGATCAAGGTTCAGCGTGTCGTCAATATCCACCATAATCGGAATGGCACCGACTTCCAGCACCGCTTCGTAAGTGGCCAGAAAGGTAAAGGCAGGCACCAGCACATCATCGCCACGACCGACATCCATCGCCTCCAAGGCAACTTTCAGTGCCGATGAACCGGATGTAACACCCAGTGCGTGGCTGACACCGCAGTAGCTAGCAAAATCCTCTTCAAATTGCCGAACCTTGTAGACACCCTTTCTTTCCTTGTCAAACCCGTATCGCATCAGGATGCCGGTTTCCAGCACATCCATAACTTCCTTGATTTCCTCTTTGCCGATCAGTTCAGCTCCTGCCATATTCATCTATCCTTTCTTGTTTAAAAAGCCTGCGCGTAAATCGCAATCATTTCTTCTTTAGTCATTTTGCGAGGATTGTTCTCCAGCGGCCGTGCAACGGTCATGGCCACATCCGCCAGTAACGGAAAATCGGCTTCCTTCACACCAAAATCCTGAATCGACGAAGTGATTCCACAATCTTCAATCAATGCTTCAACCGCGTCCACGGCCAGGTAGGCGGCTTCACGCAGCGGGAGCCCGTCGATGCATTCCCCCATCGCCTCGGCAATGTCGGCAAACTTTTCCAACGCTCCGGGCAGATTAAACGCCATGACAGGGGCCAGTAGGATCGTATTGGCCAGTCCGTGACCAACGCCGAATTTCCCTCCGAGCGGGTAAGAGAGGGAATGAACGGCGGTGACGCCCGCGTTGGCCAGGCCGATGCCCGCATACAGGCTACCCAGCAGCATCCTCTCCCGGGCGGCAATGTTTTTACCGTCATGCACACAGGTGCGCAGATTCTCGGCAATCAGCGCGATGGCCTCCAGTGAAAACATTTCGCTCAGCGGCGAAGCGTTAATCGACGTGTAGGATTCGATCGCATGGCACAAAGCGTCCAAACCGGTGTGCGCCGTCGGCTCCGGAGGGAGGGTAAGCGTAAGCTCCGGATCCAGAAGCGCCAGATCGGGATAAAGATGCGGGCTGTTCATTCCTTCTTTCTTTTTGAGGTTCTTGCGGATAAAAACCGCGGTGAATGTTACTTCGCTCCCGGTGCCCGCAGTGGTTGGAATCATGATTTTGGGCAGACCCGGTTTCGGGACTTTATTCAACCCCAGGTAATCCACCGCAGCACCTTTATTGGTGGCAATCACGGCAATGGCTTTGGCCACGTCCATGGCGGATCCGCCGCCGATGCCGATCACGCTGTCGCATTTATTTTTCAAAGACAGCGCTGCGCCTTCATCCGCCAGTTCAATGCGGGGCTCCGGTTCCACTTTGTCAAACAGGGTAAACTTGATACCCTCAGACACCAGAATGCTGGCGATTTTTTCCTGCAGTCCGGTTTTCGCCAGATTTTTATCCATAACAACCAGAGGATTATTTGCGTGATGTTCTTTAAGATGTGCGGCAAGGGTAAGAAGCGATCCGTTGCCGAAGACAATTTTTTTGGCGCCGGTAAACGAAAATATTTTTCTCATAATAAACGACCTCCATCGTTACGGATTTAAAGTTTGGTTACTCTTTAAATTTCAAGGTTTTTCTTTCACGCCAAATCAGGCCTAAAGTCAAGTTTTTTTGTTGGCGGCATACCATTCCAGCTGCCGGCAGATCCCTCGGATAATTTTAACTTCACGCGAGAGCAGTCCGGAACGGGCAAAAAAACGGCGCAGGTCCAGCATCCAGTATTCCGGGTTTTCCGGATTTAAAAATCCGATTCCGGACAGCAGATCTTTGATTTGTCGATACATACCTTCCATCTCAGACGATAAAGCCAGTTTGGGAGAAGCCTCCGCCGTCGCGGACGAAACGATGAAGATTTCATAGCAAAGAATCATCACCGCCTGGGAAAGGTTCAGCGAAGTGAATTCGCGCGACGTCGGAATTGTTACCACACTGTGACAGAGGCGCAGATGTTCGTTGGCCAGCCCCGTATCTTCCGGACCAAACAAAAGAGCGATTTTGTTTTTTTGCGAAAGACCGGCGATATTTTGCGCCGCCGCGCGTGGAGACACAAACGGCC
>JAGFXG010000011.1 GCA_017860985.1 Deltaproteobacteria bacterium | reverse complement strand
GTTGGCGTCAGTTGCAGCGAAAGTCTGTCTGACATTAAAACGATCTGTCGGGGAAAGCTCTCCGTGATCGGAAACCTGAACGGTGTGGAAATGCGGCGCTGGAGCGTCAAAGAGGCCGAAGATAAAGTGCGGGAGTGCATTTTACAGGCGGGTCCGGGTGGTGGATATGTTTTATCGGACAACCACGGAGAAATTCCCTGGTCGGTTCCCGAAGAGACGCTGATGGCCATTGGAGAAGCTGTCCGCCGTTTTGGTTCGTATCCTCTGAATGAGGCGCAAGCTGATGGCCGGTAGGATCGCCTTTGTGCTGTGCGAACATTATTTAATGGAAGGTCAGGCAGTGCTTGCAGCGGAGAAAATGGACGATGCCGTTGTAGTAACTTATCCCGCGCGGTGCGGCCGTCCGCCGCTGACCCGGGAAGAATTGTCCACCCTGATTGGATCCCAGACCGATGTTGAACAGTTGGAAGTCTTCGGATCCTGCTGCCTGAAAAATCTTGGCGATTTTACCTCCAATGCATACAGCATTCACATCCACAAATCAGAGCAGTGTTTTCACCTGGTGGCCGATCCGGTCCAGGTTGATCATTATCTCAATAAAGGCGCTTATCTGACCACACCGGGCTGGCTGGCCAACTGGACAACCAATATGGAAAGGCTTGGACTGAATCAGGATACTGCGCGCGAGATGTTTGCGGAAACGACAACAGGCATCGTTCTTCTTGATACCGGTGTTGATGAACAAAGCGATTCGCATCTTCAAACGTTTGCCCGGTATGCGGACAGGCCTTTTGAAGTTATTTACACGGGTCTCAGTGTTTTGCGTTTGCTGTTCACGAGGGCCTATCTGACATGGCAATTAAAGATTCAGCAGAAAAGGGCCGCGGCGGAAATTCAGGACATCCGGAAGCAGTCGGCCACGCATGCCATGGCCATGGATCTTTTATCCAACCTTGCCCTCATTGTGAACGAAATAGAGGCGGTTGAAGGGATGCTCGATGTCTATATGCTGCTCTTTGCGCCCAAGCGGATTTGCTATCTAAGCCATGAGGAGGGTTTGTCGGACAGGCTCTGGATCAGGCCGAAAGAAAAGATTGATGATGCAGAAGAGGAAGCCATCAAAAACAGGATGGCCGGTTTTCCCGGGGATAGCGGTTACACGGAATCGGGCAGGGGATTTTTTCTGCGCATTGTCCGGCGCGGAGAGGTCCGGGGGGTGATTGTCATTGAGGATATCGCGTTTCCCGACTACCTGGATCATTATTTCAATCTTGCTCTCAGCATAGTCAATATTTGCGAACTGCCCATCGAGAATGCCCGCAAGTATGAAAAACTTCTCGAGACTGAAGAAATGCTGAAACGGGCAAACGATGGTCTCTACCAGCTTTCCACTACCGATGCCTTAACCGGCATCGCCAATCGCCGTTCCTATGATGAGCACATAGAACTTGAATGGAAAAAAATGATGCGCAACAACACGCCTTTGTCATTGATTATCTGCGATATAGATTTCTTTAAAAAATTCAATGATCATTATGGCCATAAGGCCGGGGATAATTGTCTGCATACCGTCGCGAAGAGCATCCGTCAAATTGTTACGCGCCCCGACGATTTTGTGGCTCGATATGGCGGCGAGGAGTTTGCCGTGGTTCTTCCCCATACTAAAGAGGAAGGCGCCCTGCATGTCGCCGAAAAGATCCGCATGGCCGTTGCTCAACGTAATATTCCTCATGAAGATTCAGCCGCCGCGCCTTGCGTCACGTTGAGCCTGGGGATTGCAACGGTTCAGCCGCCGCGTGTGGCCGGCCTGTCGTCCGCTTCATTGTTCCGTGCGGCCGACAGCGCTTTGTATGAAGCGAAACACCAGGGACGAAACCGCTCGGTTTTGCAAAAAATCGAAGCGGAAGAAGGTTAGACCCAAAACGCAAACGTTGTTCTCCAATTCCTTAAACTTTAAAGTAATAATGAACTCTCTAATGATGATGGTGATTCGGATGTCCGTTTTCCGGAGAGCGGCACAGCAGCTGCCCGTGATTGCAGCTGCTGCATTCGAACTGAAGCGTCGGGTGATCGATGTGAAATTCGCCGGCCAGCGTTGCTCTCACTTTTTCCGCCAGTTCATCGACGCGGCCAAGCATTTGATCGGGTACGGTGATGTGGACGGCAAGGGCGATGCTTTCATTGGACGGATTCCAGACATGCAGATCGTGTATTTCCAGGACGCCGTCAATGGCTTCCAGTGATTTCTGAATTTCTTCCAGGTCAATCCCCGGCGGCGTCGCGTTCATCAGGATAAAAAAACTGTCTTTTAACAAGCCCCATCCGCTATACAGGATCATGGCGACAATCAGCCAGGAAAACAGCGGGTCAAGCCAGTACCAGGGCTTGAACATCCAGAGAATTCCAAGCGCTGCGACGCCCAGCGATGTGGCGGCATCGGCCATCATGTGCAGAAAAGCGCTCTTCATGTTCAGGTTGACTTTTGACCCGGCGTGCAAAAGCAGGGCGGAAAAAATATTGCCGGCAAAACCAAGCAGGGCGATCCAGATCACCAGTTGACCGGCAATCGGCTGCGGCTCGCGGAATCTCTCCCAGGCCTCTGCGGCAATGTAAAAGCCCGCCCCGTATAAAAGGGCAACGCTGAATAGTGTGGCAAAAATTTCCACGCGCTTGAAGCCGAACGTGTGCTTTAATGTCGGTGGGCGTTTCCCGATCACCAGCGCCGCGTAGTTGATAACCAGGGATATGAAATCGCTTAAATTGTGCAGCGCGTCGCTGATCAGCGCCATACTGCCGGACAGGATGCCGCCGTAAATCTGAACCGCCGGAATGAACAGATTCATCAACATGGAGTAAACCAGCCGGTTTCCCCACGATTTTTCGCTGTGCTGATGGTTATGCCGCGCCGTTGTCATCGTTGTTTCCGTCCAGAATTTTCAGGCCCAGGTCAATTGCGCTGTGGCTGCCGAAGAGAACCAGCTGATCACCGGCCTGAAAAATAAATTCGGCCGGCGGGTTGGTGATGGTCTGGTTGTCGCGGATAATGTTAATGATCATTGCGCCCGATTGCGCCTTCAGATTGACGTCGCGGATGCTTTGCCCGATAATCGGATTTTTGGCCGCGATGAAATACGTTTCAATGGTGCCCTGCGCCAGAAGCTGGCTGATTTGGTCAAAGGCTTCCTGCGTGTACCGCACCTCCCGGAAAACACCGTATGATTTGTTCCGGATGATGTTGCCCTGGGCCAAAATGATGCTGTTGGGAATGTGAAACATTTTTAGAACCCGGCTGAAGATCTGGATGGAGGTTTCAAATTCCTCGGGAATGACATCGTCGGCGCCAAGCGACAGCAGGTCTTCAATATCGGCTAAATATTTTGTGCGGACAATCACATGCAGATTCGGATTGAGAGCCTTGGCATTGGACAGGCAGGTTTTGGTGAGGAAACGGTCGGAAATGGCGATCACCATGACGCGCGCCGCTTCCACGTTGGCGCGTCGCAGTATTTCCACACTGGCCGCATCACCCCAGATCGTGTTTTTATCCCCCTTGCTTTTTGCCTTTTTAATGTTCTGGAAATTCAGATCGATGACGGCATAGTTAATCGCGGTGTCTTTTAAGACCCGGACCAGATTTTTCCCGTTGAGGCCCATGCCGCAGATAATGACGTGATTTTTTGCATCGATGCGATGGGTTGATGTGGAATCATCGGTCACCTTGTACAACCGATTCCGGGCCAGGATATGATAAACTGCTGCAACCAGCAGGGGTGTCAGGATGAAGGTCAGAACAGACGCGCCGATGAATGTCTGATAAATCTGGCTGGAAATGATGTTGTTTTTGAAGCCCTGGGATGCCAGGACAAAGGAGAATTCGCCGATCTGCGACAATAGAATACCGGAGAGCAGCATGACACGCAGCGGATAACCGAGCAACCGGACCAGGCCGAAGACGATGGCGGCCTTGATCAGAATGATGAAAAAAGAAATCAAAACAATATAGACCGTGTTTTCCCGAAGAAAATCCAGATTGAGAATCATGCCGAACGACACGAAAAACACGGACAGGAAGACGTCCCTTATCGGGTTGATGTCGCTGAGAATTTGATGCGTAAATTCCGTGTCGGCCAGGGCGAGCCCCGCCAGAAACGCGCCGATGGCCAGCGACAGGCCCAGAGATTCAGTGATCCAGGCAATGCCCATCGCGATGACCACGGAGGCAATGACCAGCACGTCGCGCATTTTCATGTTGACCAGCCGCTCCAGGATAAAGGGAACGATGTAACGAGCCGCCACCAGCAGGCAGGCAATGATGAGGATGGATTTGGCCAGTTTCCAGATGATCTCCTGCGCGCCGGGTCCGCTGCCCCCGGCAAGAAACGGAATTAGCAGCATCATCGGTACGACCATCATATCCTGAAAAAGGATGACGCCGATGGAAATTCTTCCTTGGGGGGAATTTTCGTCGCTGCGGTCTTTCAGAATCTTCAGGATCAGGGCGGAGGAGCTGTGAACCAGAATAAAGCCGATAAAAATGGATTGGCCGACGCTCAACTGCATGGTCAGGCCGATCGACATGCCCACGACAAATGTGCACAGGATCTGCAGGCCGCCCGTCAGGAGAATTTCCGTCAGGTGCTTCAGGAAACGGGACAGCTGAATTTCGATGCCGATGGTGAAAAGCAGAAAGGCGACGCCGATATCAGCCATAAGCTGGATGCCGGCTACGTCGTCAATCAGTTTCAGACCGAACGGCCCGATGAGTATGCCGGTCATGAGAAAGCCGATGATGGAGGGCAGTTTGATCTTGTTGAAAATGTAAATAACGGGGATGGAGAAACCGAGAATGATAATCAGCTGGTGAAAAAATTTCAGTCCATCCATAGGAATTTCCGATCGTTTAAGGCCGTTTTGCAGTGACGGTTATGCGCGATTTGTCCCTTCTCGGGATTTTAAGTACCTCTTTTCATATATTTATCATTGATTGGGAAATTTTCCAATCAAACATATTCATGAATAATTTTGATTGACAAAAACGCCGTGAAAAATTAATATGCAGCCAAATCCTTTATTTAATGGTGTTTTATAGATGAAGCTGATTGTCCCTGTGGAAATAATAATTACCGGCATCATTATTTGCTTCCCCGCAGGAGGCCTGGCAGTGGAGTAGCTGTATATTCCCATAAACAAAATTCCAAACCGCTGCCAGGGAAACCGGGCAGCGGTTTTTTTTGAAAGAGAGGCACAAATGACGAAAAACCAGATTTTGATTTACGATACAACCCTGCGCGACGGCACGCAGGGTGAACAGGTTACCTTTTCCGCGGAGGAAAAACTGCGCATTGCCAAGCGGCTGGACGACGTTCACTTCCATTATATTGAAGGCGGCTGGCCGGGATCCAATCCAAAGGACATGCGTTTTTTTGAAATGGCAAAAACAGTGAAGTTCAAAAACGCGAAATTGACCGCCTTCAGCTCTACGCGCAAGCCGCACGTCCGTCCGGAAACCTGCCCGAACCTCAAGGCGCTGATTCGGGCGGAAACGCCAGCCGTGGCCATCTTCGGGAAAACCTGGGACCTGCATGTCACGGACATTTTAAAAATCAGTCTGGAAGAGAATTTGTCCATGATCAGCGACTCGATCGCCTATTTAAAATCCACAGGCAAGGAAGTGCTGTTTGACGCGGAGCATTTTTTTGATGGCTTCAAGCATAATCCCCGCTACGCGGTGCGGGTCGTAAAAGCCGCTTTAAAGGCGGGTGCGGACAGGATTGTCTACTGCGATACGAACGGCGGTACCATGCCGCATGAAATCGCTGAAATCGTCAAAAGGATTTCCACCGCTGTTCCTGTTGAACAGGCGGGTATTCATGTTCATAATGACTGCGGTCTTGCCGTCGCCAATTCCATTGTCGCTGTCCGCGAAGGGATTAAGATGGTGCAGGGAACGGTCAACGGCTATGGCGAGCGGTGCGGGAACGCGGATTTGATATCACTGATCGGCAATCTGCAGATCAAGATGAAAATGAATTGCCTGCCGGCTCAGTCCATTCAGCAACTCACCAATCTTTCTCTTTTTATCAGCGACGTGGCCAATATTCCGCCCCTGATGTCGCGTCCGTTTGTCGGACGGAGTGCGTTTGCGCACAAAGGAGGGGTGCATGTCAGCGCCGTGGCTAAAAATTCACTGGCTTACGAACACATGCAGCCTGAACTTGTCGGCAACAGCCGGCGGGTGCTGGTTTCCGACATGGCGGGCAAAAGCAATATTTCCTATAAGGCCAGGGTATTGGGAATTGACCTGGATAAGAAAAATGCCCTGGATAAAGTTGTTCACCAGGTTAAACTGATGGAAGATAAAGGCTATCAGTTTGACGCTGCTGACGGATCCCTGTCCGTTCTGATGAAAAAAGCCATCGGTGAGTTTGTAGAGCCGTTTAATCTGGAATGTTTCAGCGTGGTCACCTCGCGCACGCTGGATAATCCCTGCCTTTCTCAGGCCACCATCAAGATATCCGTGGAAGGTGAGGAGGAGTTGACGGCCGCCGAAGGCAACGGCCCGGTCAATGCGCTCGACCATGCCCTGCGCAAGGCGCTGACTAAATTCTATCCGCAAATCAAGGAAATGCACCTGGTGGACTTCAAGGTCCGCACCCTGGAAGGTTCTGAGGGAACGGCGGCGGGGGTTCGGGTTTTGTTGGATTCGACGGATGGTTCCGAGCTCTGGAGCACCACGGGCGTTTCCGAAAATATCATCGAAGCCAGCTGGCAGGCGCTGATTGACAGCATTGAGTACAAGCTCAGCAAGGACAAGAAAAAACGGTGATTTTTTCTTTTTCTTAAATCCGTTTGCGGCCATTGCTTAATCTCATGATTGCTGATATAGTAGTTAAGATGAAGATGGTTACAGAAAAACGAGGGCCAGGCGGTGTTATCAATTAACAGCCAGAACCCGCAAATGCGCCTGATTTTAAAAGCGGTGGAAGTATTGCGGGAAGGTGGAGTAATTATATATCCTACAGACACAGTTTACGGATTAGGCTGTAGTCTGTCCAATAAAAGAGGTATTGAAAGAATTTACGAAATTAAAAAAAGAAACAAGAAACGTCCGCTCAGTTTTGTTTGTTCCGACCTTAAGCACATCAGCCAGTATGCCATGGTTTCAGATTACGCCTATAAAACCATGAAGAGGTTTTTGCCAGGACCTTATACATTTATTCTTGAGGCGTCGCGTCTTGTTCCGAAAATCATTATGCCGAAAAGGCCGACCACCGGAATCCGTGTGCCGGACAATCAGATTTGTCTGGATTTAATCCGTGAATTGGGACAGCCGATTATCAGCACCAGTGTGCAGACCCAGGACGGAGAAGATCTTGGCAATCCATCGCTCATCGACGAATACTTCGGACGAATCGTCGATTTGGTTATCGACGGCGGTACAATTGTTCCCGAACCGTCCAGTGTCATCAGCCTTGTGGATGACACGATCGAACTGCTTAGAATTGGCAAAGGCGACGTAAGCGCCTTTCAATAAATATACAAGGCTGCCCCTTTCAAATTTGCGTACCGGCAGGGCATCAGGTCCCTGTCATGAGCGCGCAGCACAGGAAGCAGCCGAAAAGGACTAATATGAAACACATTATGCTCGTTAATGCCGTGCACAAGGAACAGATGCGCATGGCGACGGTTGACGAAAAAGGCAAGCTCATTGAATTCAATATTCAAATGACTGTGCGGGAGCCGATCACCGGGAATATTTACAAAGGGAAAGTGCTGAAGGTTGAACGCGGGTTGCAGGCGGCCTTTGTCGATTACGGCGGTGTTAAAGACGGCTTCCTGCCTCTTCGGGATGTAAGCCCAGAATATCTCACCGAGCCGGAAAACGGTCAGGCCGGCGGCAGACCGGTTCTTAAAGCCGGACAGGAAATTATTGTTCAGGTCGTCAGGGAGGTCATCGGCAATAAAGGCGCTCTGCTTACGTCCTACATATCCCTGCCCGGACGGTATCTTGTCCTGCTGCCGAACAAACTCTGCGGCGGCATATCGCGTAAAATTGAAAGCGAAGAAGACCGGCAAAAAATCAAAACGCTGATGGAACAGATCAAAGTTCCGGAAGACATGGGCTTTATTGTCCGTACAGCCGGCATCAACCGCACCAAGCCTGAAATCCAGCGCGACTACCAGTTTCTGATGCGCCTGTGGAAGGAAATCTTCAAGAAAGCGGGGAGCGTCTCGGCGCCCTATTTGCTTTACCAGGAAACGGATTTCGGCGTGCGTTCGCTTCGCGATTACCTGACGCTGGAAATCGATGAAATCCTTGTCGATGAGCTTGAGACCTTCCGCAAAATGCGTGCTTATTTAAAAGCGGTTGCTCCACGCCATTTGCGCATTCTGAAAATCTATAAGGATAAAGTCCCGATTTTTGAACGCTACGAGCTGGAGGAACAAATCCGCGTGATTTATCAGGAACGCGTTGAGCTGAAATCCGGCGGCTACATCATTATCAATCCCACGGAAGCGATGATCACCATTGATGTCAATTCCGGCCGCGGATCCAATAAAAGAAATATTGAAGAAACCGCTTTTAAAACCAATGTTGATGCCTGCGAAGAGATTGCCCGTCAGCTCCGCCTGCGCGATCTTGGTGGATTAATCGTGATTGATTTTATCGATATGATTGATAAAAAGCATATCGCAGAAGTGGAAAAAGCATTCAAGAAGGCTCTGAGCATGGATCGGGCGAGAATTCAGCTTTCCCGCATTTCCAAGTTCGGACTTCTGGAACTGTCCCGGCAGAAGAAGCAGTCCACGATTCAGGAAATCAGCTATATTACCTGCCCGTATTGCAAGGGCAGCGGACTCAGGCCTTCCCTGGAATATGCCTCTCTGGGAGCTTTCCGCAAGATAGAATCGGAAGCGGTCAAAGGCATTTACTCGGAGCTGAAAATCAGCCTGCCGCATGAAATAGCCTTGTATATTCTGAATAATAAAAGAAGTGAGCTGTTGAAGCTGGAAACGACTTTCGGTGTTTGCCTCCACATTGAAGGAAGACCGGACATGGCATGGGACAAACTCGAAATTGAGCAGTCCATTAAAGATCAGACGCTGGAATCAAGTGTGATGCAGGATATTCCTCTGCTGCAGGCAGCCGAAAGCATCGAGTCGGACGATGATCACACTGTCCCGGAAGAAGCGAGTGATGAAGGAATAAGCCACTCTGAAGAGCCTGCCAAAAAGAAAAGCCGCCGCCGTCCTCGTCACCGGAAAAAGAGATCAACGGAAGCACTGGCAGAAAATGCACCGGAAAATGCACCGGCGGACGAGTTGGTTCCGAAGCCTGATGCTGCGACAGTAGTACAGCCGGTTCCCCGGTCGATGACACCTCAATTCCCCGCCAAACCTCTTAAGATTGTCAGCGCCCTTCCGGATGAATTTTATCCGGTGGAACTGGGCGGCGACAGCTTTGCTCCGGAACCGGGCCATGATGAGTCGGAAGAGGATAAAGGCGATCAATGAAAAACGGCACAACACGAACCATTCAAACGGTATCCTGTCATTGAAGCGCTTAAGGAGGCCTGTCCATGGCCGATGAAATCATGAAAAGGCTCTACCGGATTGTTGTGCCTCTTCCGAACAGTCCGCTCAAAGACCTGAATTCCTACGTTATCAAAGGCGAAGACCGCAACCTGATTATCGATACCGGTTTCAACCGCAGCGTCTGTTATGAAGCAATGCAGAAGGGGTTGGCCGAACTGGAAATTGATCTGAATAAGACTGATTTTATGCTGACCCACATGCATTCAGATCACACGGGGCTGGTGACGAGGCTGGCGTCGGAAACAAGTAAAATTTATTTCAGCCGGATTGATGCGAAGGTATTCGATAAAGATGTCAGCTGGCAGCCTCTGATCGACTTTGCCGAAATGAACGGCTTTCCTGCAGGCGAACTGCAAAAGGCGCTTGCCAGCCATCCCGGTTTGAAATATTCTCCGCACGAGATTCCGGTTTTCACCCTTCTTGATGACGGAGATGTGATCGAATGCGGTCCCTATCGCCTGCGGTGCGTGGCAACGCCGGGCCATACCCAGGGTCATATCTGCCTTTACGAAGAAGACAAAAAAATCCTCTTCTCCGGCGATCATATTCTTTTTGACATTACGCCGCACATCGAGTCATGGGCCTATGACACGAATTCACTGGCCGACTATATGGCCAGCCTGGATAAGGTTTATCATTTGCCCGTGAACCTTGTCCTGCCCGGACACCGGAATTTCCTGGGGGATCTCAAAAACAGAATTGATGAATTAAAAATCCATCATCGCGAACGCGCCGATGAAGTGCTGAAGGTTATGGGACGTGAAACGCTCAACGCCTATGAAATTGCCGCGCGCATGACCTGGGACATTGACTGTGAAACCTGGGAAGATTTCCCGATTGCCCAGAAATGGTTTGCAACCGGAGAAGCCATTGCTCACTTGCGATACCTGGAGGGTGAAGGCAGGATTTCCAGAAATGCGAAGCAGAAGATTGTTTCTTTTTCCGCGTCCAACCACAAATAGACATGTAAATTACAAATTTGGGGCTTGAATCCATCAGCGCAGATTCTTTGCTGCTTGCTGCGGAGAGCTTCTTTTTTTATGGCTTTTGAAATGTCTATAGTTGACTGTAATCAAGCATGTCAATTTTCCGCCGTTCATGCTATATTTCAAGCGAATATCATCACGTGCTCTCATGACAGCTTCAGCGTATGGAAGGCGGTCTTGCCGCATAATTCCGGTTATCTTTTTTGTGGTTCATAATTATTATCACGACAAGGCAGGGGGCAATATGGCCGACCAGTCAAAGACCATTCAAGGGCTTACCGCAGAAAACGATGTACTGAAGAAGCGAATCCGTGAACTGGAAGCTGTGGAAGTGGACCGCAAGCGGGCGGAGGAGGCGCTACGTCATGCTGCCAATATGTGGCAGGCGACATTTGATTCGCTGGAATGCGCCATCTGGCTTCTGGACAAAGACATGCGAATTGTGGCCGCGAACAGAGGGACACAGATGGTATTAAATAGGGATCCGAAAGAGATCCTTGGACGTCACTGCTGGGAGCTTGTGCATGGCACCCAGCAACCGATTGCGGAGTGTCCGGTTGTTCGGTCGCAGCGGACTCGCAGGCGCGAATCCATGGAACTGCAGCAAGGTATGCAGTGCTTTGAGGTTACGGCGGATCCTGTGCTGGATGAGACCGCCGGGATTGCCGGAACCGTTCATGTGATAACCGACATCACCGGACGCAAGACCACCGATGAGGAAATGCGGAAGTCGCGGATGATCACCGAGAACATACCGGTCGGGTTGTACCTGTACCATCTCGAGGATGTTTCGGATGACCGGACACTGCGTATGATGTACGCTAACCCGGCGGTCAAAGCCTTGACTGGCCTCGGGCCGGAAGATGTGGTCGGCCGGACGCTTGACGAGAACTTTCCTGGCCTCCGAGCGCAGGGCATTCCCCAACGTTACGCCGAAGTGGTGCGCAGCCAGACCGCCATCACCTACGAGGACATGAACTACGAGGACAACAGGGTGCTGCGGGCATCTTTCTCGGTGAGAGCGTTCCCGCTGCCCGGCAACCATGTCGGCGTGATCTTCGAAAACATCACTGAACGTAAGCGTGCAGAAGAGGTATTGCGCAAGAGCGAGGAGAAATATCGAATCCTGATTGAAACCACTGATACCGGCTACGTTTTTATTGATGAGAATGGATTTGTGCTGGATGCCAATAAAGAATATGTGCGCATTTCAGGACATGGTAACTTGAATGAAATATTGGGCAGAAGTGTTCTCGAATGGACCGCCGAGGTGGACAAAGCAAAAAATGTATTGGCTGTGAAGTCATGTTTTGAAAAAGGCTTTATCAGAGATTTCGAGATTCATTACACAGATCAAAAAGGCAATTTAACGCCGATTGAAATCAATGCCACCTGTCTGTCCGTCGCCGAAAAAAAACAAACCATAACCCTTTGCCGTGACATTACCGACCGCAAGCAGGCGGAGGACGCACTGAAGAAACTATCCCTGCGCCAAGAAGCATTGCTTACCGCAATTCCGGATATCCTGATGGAAGTAGACGCAAACAAGGTCTATAGCTGGGCCAACCCC
>JAGFXG010000150.1 GCA_017860985.1 Deltaproteobacteria bacterium | reverse complement strand
GCATCCTGCCTCCACAGGGTTTTGTTGACCAGAGCACCCGCCAGACCTAGCACGGCAATGTTCAGCGCCAGAATGGACCAGGAAACAATGGCGGCCTTCGAACCAAAAATGGCCGCCGAAATCAGCGTCAGAACGGCAAGCCTTGCAGTGCAGGGAACAAACGGAATCAGCAGCAGGGTGATCATGCGGGCCTTGCGCGTTTCGATAATTCTTGCACCCAGAACAGCGGGCACGTTACAGCCAAACCCCAGACACATGGGGATGAAGCTTTTGCCGTGCAGTCCGACCAGATGCATAATGCGGTCCATGACAAACGCGGCGCGCGCCATGTAGCCGACATCTTCCAGAAACGCCATAATTGCGAAGAAGATGAGCAGGATCGGCAGAAAAGTCAGCACGGAGCCTGCACCGCCGATCACACCGTTGATCAGCAGGCCGTGCAACCACAGAGGCCATCCGGTTGTCCAGGGACCAATCATTTTGACAAAATGCTGGATGCCTTCGTTCATCCAGTTTTGCAGCGGAATCCCTACGCTGTATGTGAGCCCGAAGACAAGGGCCATGACCGCCAGCAGAATGGGAATACCAAACACCGGACGTGTCAGGACATGGTCAATCCGATCGGTCAGGACCACCTGCCCCATCCTGAACTGCGACATTGCCGAGCGGCTGATCTGTTCAATCCAGTCATAGCGGCCGTTGACCACGGCATGCAGCGCATCCTCGTGCTTGCTCAACAGGTCCTGGATGGTGTTCCACGCGGTTTGATCGGCGAGCTTTTCAACCAGGGCAGAGGCTTCCGGATCGCCTTCCATGATTTTAACGGCAGTCCATTCGGCCGTATAGGGTTGGGGAACCAGCGGACGAACAATTTTTAAAATCTGCCGGTAAATCAGGAGATGATCCGTGGATACCTCCGGCTGACTGGGCTGCAATTTAGCGCCGTCCGAGGCAAAAGCGGAAATCTGTTCCACCAGGTCCCTGATGCCGCTGTTTCTCTTTGCAACCATGGGAACAACAGGTATCCCCAGTTTTTCCTGCAGCGTTGTCGGATTGATCTGGATGCCCTGGCCGGATGCAACATCAAGCATGTTGACGGCGGCAATGACCGGACGGTTGAGAAGCAGAACTTCCGACAGAAGGTAAAGGCTTCTTTCCAGCGCCGCGGCATTAAGAACCAGAATCACCAGATCCGGCTTTTCCTGGATTAGGAAATCGCGGGCAACCCGTTCCTCCTCGGAAAACGCGGTGAGACTGTATGTGCCGGGCAGATCAACGATCCGGATCAGGAGATGGTCTGAACGGTGCTCGCCTTCTTTTTTCTCCACGGTTTTACCCGGCCAGTTGCCGACGTGCTGCGACAGGCCGGTCAGAATGTTGAAAATGGTTGACTTGCCGACATTGGGCTGGCCGACCAGCGCGACGGTGATTTCCTTTTCGATGGCCGGCTCACAGACTGCCTCATCGAAGTCAATTTTATATACGGAAATTTTTGAGGCTTCTCCGCGGCCCAGCGCGATTCGTGTGCCCGAAACCTGAACAACAATCAGTCCGCCGCTGACCTGGGCGATCCTGAATCTTGCCCCTGTAACAATGCCCATCCCGGCCAGGCGGCTGGTAAGCGCAGAGCCGCCATCAATGGAATGAATAATTCCCTGATCACCTTCGCGCAGGTTGGTTATGATATCCGGAGGCGCCATATTCTTCGTCTTTCAGGCATCAGCATACAAGGCTGATGCGGTATTTTTTCAAAATCTTTTCCGGACCGTAGGAGGTTTTGGTTCGCCGCAAATTCCCGTTACCCATGTCTTCTTCCAGGTTCAAATACCGGTACTGCGGCTCCAGCTGTTTGGCCGTGTCATTGAACATAAACTCGTAAATGCCGTGATACCGTTTTGAGGCTTTGGCAAAATGCAGGCAGAACATGCCGGCATTCAGAGGCTCGCCAATAATGAATCCCGCGGGTTCGTTTTCAATATAGTAGATTGTCCCCCACAGCGCAAGCTCCTGAAAGTGCCTCAGTGCCTCCCCGCAAACCGCAAAATCGGTTTTCCCCTCGGCCAGGACCGACTCCTCCTGCCACCGGCGCAAAACCTTCATTGCGTCATCGATATTCGCGCCGCCCATGGGCAGCCCCTCCGGCCGGTACCGGCTGTAAAACTGGTTCAGATGATTGCGATGCCGGGTATAGGTTTTGCCCGCAAAGGACGCCATATTTTTTGTCAGATAAATGTAATCCGATTCGCTGTCGTCGTGCGTCAAACGGAACGTCTTTTCAGGAAAGCAGGAGAGCCATTCTTCGGGAATGGGGAAAAAGAAGTTTTCAGAGTCGAGCAGGCCTTTGAGAATGTCCGGACTGCAGAGCTGAAGGTTGGCAAGCGGCATGATATAGTTTTGTCCCTGCCGGTTATAGGCGGAAATAAAAACGCCGCAGTCCTTCTTCAGGATTTCGTAACGGTGGACATTGCGAAACAGATAGACATTGGCAAACGTGTAGTCCGATATGCCGAGATTTAATTGATGAAACTGATCCGCCAGAAGCTTCCGGTGCGTCAGATCAATGTTTTCTTTTATATCCATAAAATGACGGTGTGCGTCCCTTTCCCACAAATCAAAGTTTGAGCATGTCCTGATGCTCGCGAAGCCAGCGCCGGTGTACCATGGAATCAGGCATTGCTCCTATCACTAACCGCCAGAATTTTGAAGAATGATTTTTCTCGCGGATGTGCATCAATTCATGAACAACAACATAGTCGATCACCTGCGGCTGCGCCATCATCAGCCGGAAACTGAAAGCCAGCGAATTGTCTTCAGAACATGAACCCCAGCGGCTACGGGCCGATGTAATCCGGACACCGCGCGGCTGAAGGTTCAGCTCCCTGCTGAAATGCTCCACGCGGATGGGAATGTGCTCTCTTGCTTTTTTCTGATACCATGAAGCAAAATAATATTTTTTCATCTCCCCGTTGTCGGGGCAATTGAGAATAAACCGGTCGAACCGGAAGAACACGCCTGTGTTTTCCAGGGGGTCAAAACCGGTTTCCAGGGTATACGGCAGGCCCAGGTAATAAAATTCCTCTCCCGTTTCGTAAGTTTTTTCTTTGTGATGATTCGGCCGAAGGGCCTGGTTAAGCAGGATCCGGTCAAGCCAGTTTCGCTTTTCTTCAACAAAGCGATTAATTTCCGAAACCGGCGTATAATACGGCGCGTAAACCGTGATGTCGGAATTGCTGCCAACTTGCAGAGAAATGGTTTTCTTTCTTTTCTTGCTGCGCTTGAGTGAATAGTTGATGTTCATAATCCGTAATCGTCATTTACCACATCATCAACGCAAAAGCGAGGCCGGAAACTGTTCAGATACAGCGGACGGCGTTCAACGGTGTTCCTTTTTATGTAAAGGATTATATGATATGTTATTCGAATAAGAGGTGAGAAAATCGTTTAAATCAGGAATGCCGTAAGCATCGGAAATCGGAACACCGCCCTGACGGGTATTCAAAATGCGCCGCAGATGAGCCAGTATGGAATCGACCTGCCGGATGCTGTCAGCTCGGCCACGCCGATCGGGCTCACTTTCCCACGCACGAATACGCTCGAGAAGCCTTTCTTCGTTCATGAAACCTCAACCACATTCAATTTTTCGTTGCGTCAAATAAGAATTTTATTTGGAAGATGCGGCTTTATAAACAAGACCCGCTCCCGTGTCAACTTATTTTTTCTTGCGGTTGATTCAGGATTTTGAAAACCTCGATTGAGCATTTCGGGACCCTGCCCTGCCTGTTCATCGATGCTTGACCCGAAGGGATATTGTGTATATAAAATTCAACAAATCAGACAGGAGGACTCTCGATGGAATCCCTGGTTTGTAAACACTGGCACCATTGCCCCGCTGAAGAAGTCACAACGCTGCTTACAACCCATCCTTCCAAGGGGCTTTCGCAATTCGAAGCCGGGCACCGCCTGAAACGTTTCGGCCCCAACAGTGTCACGCCAAAAAAGCAAAAAGGCCCCCTGATCCGGCTGCTGCTTCAGTTTCACCAGCCTCTCGTTTATATTTTGCTTGCCGCGGCCGTGATCACCCTTCTTTTGAAGGAATATGTGGATTCCGCCGTCATTTTCGGCGTCGTTATCGTCAACGCGTTTATCGGGTTCATTCAGGAATCAAAGGCGGAAAAGGCCATCGAATCCCTGAAACAGATGATGACAACGCAGGCCACCGTACTGCGCGACGGCAAATGGACACAGATCGATTCGGTCAGCCTTGTCGTGGGAGATATTGTCCGTCTCCAGTCCGGTGATAAAGTTCCCGCCGACGTTCGTCTGATTTCCTGCCGGGACCTGCAGGTGGATGAATCCGCCCTGACGGGCGAATCCGTACCGGTAATTAAGAAAGAAGGTGTGCTTGATCCGGAAACCATCCTCGCCGACCGGCGCAACATGGCCTACGCGGGCACACTGGTCACTTACGGCCAGGCCCAGGCGGTGATTGTTGCCACAGGCGACAACACGGAAACCGGACGCATCTCTGAATTGATCGCACAGGCGGCGGACCTTTCGACGCCGCTCACCAAAAAGATAGCGGCATTCAGCAAAATCCTGTTAATTGCCATTCTGGCTCTGGCGGCGTTGACCTTTGCCGTTGGGCTGTGGCGCGGCGAAGGCGTGGTGGAGATGTTCATGGCTACCGTCGCGCTGACTGTCGGCGCG
>JAGFXG010000149.1 GCA_017860985.1 Deltaproteobacteria bacterium | reverse complement strand
ACCCGCATCCGTGCCGATAAAGGAATACCGCCCCCACTTCTCGCCGCCTTCGACGCTTTCCAACAGATAGACGTGATCCTTCTGCTGCAGCTTTTTCAAAACGGAAACAGGCGTTTCAATGTCGGCCAAGATTTCCCGGTAAACGGGAATCAGATTTCCCCTCCGGGCGAATGTTTCAAATTCTGCGAATTTGGGTTGGTACATATTCTTTCTCCTTTACAATATAAAAAGGCCGTGAGTTTCGTCACGGCCTTTTTAGTTTATACAAACAAAAAAGCCGTGGAGTCCTGAGAGGGTCTCCACGGCTTTAACTTTAAATATAAAAGATTAGCGGCGGAAAATCCTCCCTGTGAGGTTCCACCACCACCAGTTATTAAGATTTAATTTTACGGCGATATTTTTCATTTACTGTTCCTTCCAACCTTACTTTTTTGCCCGTATACCAGCATCAAATGTTCCTGTCAATAAATTTTTCTCTTAATGATGACTTCGCTTATCCAGCCAGTCTTTGACGGCGTGTCCTGTTCCAAATGGCCAGGGCCGCACTTTTTCTGGTGCGACGGCTTTCACCTCGGCTAGTTCCTCCCCCATCTTGACCTCACCCTCCGCCGAAACGTAGTAGGCGATGATGACCTGGTTTTGTTCCGGAAAAGGATAGACGCCGATCATGCCCTCTACCTTTGCATTCAGATCAAGCTCTTCCTTCACTTCACGGATAACGGCGTTTTCCGGGGATTCGCCTTTTTCCAGGAATCCTGTGATCAGTCCAAAAAACTTAGGCGGCCAGGATTTGTTGCGCGCCAGGAGAACATTCCCCTGATATTCGATAAGCGCGGCAACGATAGGCAGCGGATTATCCCAAAAGACATATTCACAGTTTTGGACAGGGCACGCCGGGTAATCCCTGCCATTAATATTTCTTGTCGAAAGTTCATGCCCGCAGTGCAGGCAATATTTTACTTGCGCCATTTTTGCACCTCCTTTAAAAAACCATTTAACCACTCAAGACGGGTTTCGTAATTCATGATTCCATATTCCCAAACCTTGATATGCAAGGGATCGACTTTTCTTTCGATCATATGGCTGCGGGCTGTTTTCAAATCAGCGATCGTATTAGTCACCTCCTCAATCTGGTGTTGAATTTTTTCAACTGCTTTTTTCTTTGGAAGAAAACGGAGAAAATTAGACTTTATGCAGAAAAGATCCTTGCGGAAGAAGTCATATCGGAAGGACCGGTCTTCTCCCTCTGCGTTTTCCAGCCACTGTAGAAAATCCGCCCGTCCCCGGTCAGTGATCGAATAGACGTGGCGGCTCGGTGCGCCTTCCTGGTGCTTTACAGTCTTTACGACAAGACCGTCCGCTTCCAGTTTCTTTAAAGTTGGATACAGCTGCCCGTCATTGATGCCGAATTCACCAAACATTTTTTGAGTCATTTGTGACTTAATCTCATAACCGTGGGAGCAGCTGAACATCAAACCACCGAGAATAATATATTTGACTGACATAAACTTTCCTTTGCGTTGCAGATTTCCTTATTCAACTACGGCCTTGTTGTATTGGGATGACAGAATATTATTAATTAAAAACTGTTTTGAAAAATGCCCGCCTGTTATGAAAAACATCATGTCTTCCCTGCCGAGCAGTTTATTTCTGATCTGCCCTGCTGTCATTCCGGCCTGATGCAGGTTCAATATTTTGCCACGCAGGTTTTTCATGTATTTAACTTTTTCCGAAAGGGCTTGCCCGCCGTTCGCTATCGCACCCTTCAGGCTGCAAAAAAGCGTATCAATTTTGAGCTTTGATAAATCCTCCAGAGAGGAAAGCATCTGGTCGAAATCTTCATCCCGGCGCAGGTAAATGTTCTTGACGCCGCAAAACATATCTCCGGTAAAAAGCCATTTTTTATAAGGTTCGTAAAGGCAGATATGTCCCGCCGAGTGGCCATGAACATGGATGACCTGGAATTGATACGGGCCAATGACAACAAAATCCTTGATCGCTGTCGCTTTGGAGCCTTCCGGATAATTCCAGATGTGTTTCTGATATAATCTCAACTTAACGTTGCGGGGATGGCTGATGTACGGAATGGAATCCCGGTGAGCGAGGATCTCCGCAGAATACTTTTGCTGGATAAGATGATTGTTGCCGGTGTGATCTTCATGATAATGCGTGTTGATGATCCGGTTAATCTTCTTTTCTTTCAGCGCTGACAGGAATTCAACACCGGCAAAACCGGTACCCGTATCGATCAGCGTGTCTTCCAGTAAAAAGGCATGGACAAAATAGGGAACAAATTTCCCGATGCTTCTTCCCATTTTGTAAATGGTAAGGTCTTCATAAGTGGATGCTTTCAGCATGGTATGCCTGCGTTCCAGGATTCCCTGGTGAGTAGAAAACCTTTAACCTCATGTGAAAAATGATTTCCAGTCACAATCATCACTTGTAATATACCTTACTATTAAGGTATGATCATGTCAAGATAATTTTTTATAAATGATTATTTTGATTTAAAGTTGGATGTCGAATTTTGTCGAAAACGATCGTGAAATTGAGCATTAACAGAGTCTGCTGATCATTTCTGACTCTTCGGCAATATATCCGGATGGCTTATGCTTCGGTTTGAGGAGGTTTCCCCTCATCCTCTGCGCCCGACCTTATATCTTCCATCTTCTCTTCAACAGCATGCTGTGTTCCCGGCTGGGGTGTTGGTTGAGTCGCCTCTGTCGGATCCATTTTTGCAGGTGGTGTTGTTTCGTCAGAAACTGCCGCGGGGATATTTTGTTCCTGCTCGATCTCTTTGAGCCACAGGGAATGGCGGTGACGGGCGTAATCCAGGCGCACTTTTCCCGTAAAGATGCCGCGCACCATGGGCCAGTTGGGCCGAAGCGCAATGGCCGCCATGTGCGCCAGAAATGCGAGGAAGAATAAAACAAAACCAATATTGTGGATCCACGTGGCCCATAACAACACCGTGTGGGACATATCCGGTGCGTAGATATTCTTATAGGTTTTGACCAGTCCGGAAAGGATCAGCATCAGGATAATGAAAGCCATGCCGGCATAGGCCAGCCGCTGTTCGGGCAGATACTTGTGCATGGGCGGCTCCTTGCCGAGGCCGATGAAACTTTTTATGACGGTGATCGATGCCGCGGCGTCGCCTTTCTGTGGAAGCAACCCTTTTTCGCCCCGCAGTCCGTGATAAGCCAGGTGAAATATCCCCACGGCCGAAAAAACAAAAGCTGCCGCGTAATGCAAATACAATGAAGTGATAAAATCGGCCGACCAGCCCAGGCCTGGAAGAGTGATAATGTAATAGCGCTTGGCAACGGGTAGTTCAAAGATGCCGGTAAGGATCAGGATGAGCCCGGAAATCGCGATGGCCCAGTGTTCTATCAGCTCAAGCATGCTGTGCCGGACAACGAGATTTTTGTGAGCGAGGATTTCTTCAGTCATTGCCTTTCTCCTCCTTTTTTACCTGATCTTTGCGCCCTGCAAACCAGTTCAGAACACCCGCAGCGATCACACCAAGAGCAGGCGCTGCTAGGACCGACTTACCCAAGGGATCGGTCGCGGCCATTCGCCGTTTCACATCCGGTTTCATGTCCGGCTGCCCCGGTTTTTTCTGCATGGTTTTGTTGATCTGTTCGAAAGACACGGGCGAAACATAAAAGGTGGATGTCCCGCCGTTTTCCGTTTTACCGTAAATAAACCCATTCATCGCGCGGGCGCGTTCATCAGCCATTTTTTCAATATCGCGGCGCGGTCCGATAAGCATCGCTTTGCGCGGGCATGCCTCGATGCAGCCGGGCATTTTCCCTTGCTTCAAGCGTTCATCGCAAAGGTCACATTTATACATCACGCCGTTGCCCATGAAACCAGGCAGCACGTGAAGATAGATTCCCACACCCGACTGGCGCTGCGGGATTTCCCAGGGGCAGACATCCTTGCATTTGGCTCCACCGAAACACTGATTCTGCTCAATCACCACTGCGCCGTTTTTTTCTTTGTGGTTGGCTGAAAAAGGACAGATGGTTGCGCAGGCCGGGTTATCACAATGCATGCAGCGGCGTGGAACAAAGATTGTTTTCCCTTCAATCTGCGCTTTATGAATATAGATGAAATTGTATGGCGTCAAACGGTTGAATACCCCTTTCTTCTTTGACCAGTCTTCAATGGTTTTGCGCGGCCAGGGTTCGGGGATGTTGTCCACAACCTCAGGAATTTTATCCTTATTGATTGTTTTACAGGCGGTAACGCAGGCAGGAGCTTGTAAGTCTTTGCAGCCGTCGCACAGGCTCAAGTCAATGAGCGTCGCTAATTGCCGGTCCGTTGCCGCATCGGCCCCCTTTGGCAAGCTCAAACCGGCCAAAGCGGCCGCGCCTCCGCTTAGCTTCAGAAATGACCGTCGGGTCAGATTAAAATTAATCTTTTTGCTCATGAGAGGCCTCCCTGTATGGATCATGAAAGGTCAATAAATCTTGATAAGGCATTGTAAAACTCCTTCCGTTCTTTTTCCTGGTTTCCGGAAGATTCGCCGAGACATGTTTTCATATGCGTTGATATGATCACCCCGCCTGTTTTTTTCATGGCTGACGTAACGGCCGATACCTGGGTTAAAACATCAACGCAGGGGGTGTCTGCTTCAATTAAACGCTGCAGGCCCCGCACCTGTCCTTCAATTCGCCTTAAACGTGCGATAATTTTTTTCTTTTCAGGATTCATTCGTATA
>JAGFXG010000341.1 GCA_017860985.1 Deltaproteobacteria bacterium | reverse complement strand
TCTGGCTCACCTGAATTTTGAAAAGTTGAAAGCACTTTCACCCCGGGAAATGGAGATCCTGGCGCTGATCAGCGAAAGCATGACAAACGAAGAGATCGCCGATAAACTTTTCCTGAGCACCAAGACCGTTAAAACGCATGTCCGTAACATTTTCGAGAAGGCGGGAATCCGGAATCGGGTTGAAGCCGCGGTTATCTACGCGCGTTATGTCCAGCTGTCGGATTAGTGATTGATTCCGTCTTCCTCGCAAAAAGATATCATGAATGGTAACGGCCCAGCATACGCTGATGCATGAACCGCCCCGGCCTTTGCCTGTTGTGGCAGAGCACCTTTTTCACCGTTTGTCCCGTCTGTATTTTGCAAGCAGTGTCTCAAAAGAATCCTGATCGCCTTTGAACGCGGCGGCCCTGTTGCCTACCCGGATGATATTAATTTTTCGGATGGTATCACCCTGCCGGATTGCGTTGACAACATCCTGCCCTTGTATGACATGACCAAATACGGTGTGTTTACCGTCCAGCCAAGGTGTTTTTGTGTGGGTAATGAAAAATTGACTTCCGTTGGTGCCCGGACCGGCATTCGCCATCGATAAAACGCCCGGAACATCATGCCTGAGCGTCGGGTCAATCTCATCGGGGAATTGATAACCGGGTCCACCGGTGCCGTTTCCGTCAGGATCACCACCTTGAATCATAAAATCCGGAATGACGCGATGAAAGGTGAGCCCATCGTAAAAGCGAACACCTTTGCCCCGGTTGGAATTCTTAGTGCCTTCGGCCAGACCGACAAAATTCGTGACAGTCAAGGGTGCCCTCTCAAATTCCAGTCTGATTAGGATATCCCCCTTGGAAGTAACCACCTTTGCGTAAAGCCCGTCTGCGAGCTGCAGTTTTTCACTGGAAATGCTCTCTGCCGCAGTAAAGACAAAAAGCAGAAATACGACCGTTATATATGAAAAATATTTCATCTGTTTCATGTTCCCTCCCTGCTAAAGATTTCCTCCAATTATCATCATTCTTCTGTCTTCATCATCTCAGCTTCTTCCCATTTTGCCGAAGTGACTTTCCAGTCGTTCGATTCTTTCTTCAGTGTTACATCGAAGTCCCAGACACCCAGAGAATTCGGAATCACATCAGTTATGGAGCCGGTCTTTTCTCCGCTGGTCAGAACCGTTTGAAATTCAGCCCTAGCTGATGAGTTTTCAACGGATATCGTGAGATTATTGATATAGGCTGATATCTTCGGGTACCGGAAAAAATATCCCAGCAGCAGGCCCTTGATGCCTTCGTGGTTGAAACCTTGAGGGTCGCTGTAATTTTTCGAAAGATTTTTCATAATTTTACTGACATCCTTTACTTCTCCCGCCGCCTGGATTTCAGTAATGACCTTTTTAACCTTGTCCTGTTCGGTCTCTTTGTTACAACCGGAGGCCGCAAGAACAACAAAGAACAAATGACCCTTCAAGGAGATATATCACGGCATGAGCGGTCTGTCGAAGCTCAGATTCAGGACGCCGTTTTTCTCCATCTGGGCATCCCATAAGGCCTGGTTGATGAAAGGAACGACCATGGCCATATTCTCTGCACTTAAATGCTCCGGTCGGGCAAGCTTTGTCAAAATATCTTCATCAATTTTCCCCGTCTTTCCGAAATCCAAGCCAAGCATGCCAAATAAACTAAAATATTTTTCTGTGAGGAAGGTCGGCTGAACATCAAGCCCTTCACAACCGCCTTTCAGGATGCACCCCAGGAAGCGGCAACCGATCCTGCGTGAGAACTTTTCGCAGTATTTTGCCACAAAACGAAGATGGGCTGTCTCGGGAAAACCGCACTGGATCATAAAACCAAGGGCGGGAAGGTCCTTTCTGCCCTTCAGAGGCGCCAAAGCCTCCATAAACGCCTTGACGCTTCCCGGCATCGCGTCTACATACAGAGGAAAGCCGATGATGACGTTATCCCACGCGCTGAATTTTTCCGTCAGGGCATTGAGATTATTTTTATATTTGACAAGATATTCCACTTCACACGTGTTGTCCGGCGTTTCAAGGAATCCCCGGATGAAGTGCTGCATCAGTATGCCGGTATTGCTTTTCTTGCCACGCGGGGAAGCATTAATGAACAGTAATCGCATGGATGATCTCCTCAAAAGGTGATTCGGTGAAATGTACAAAACCGACAGACGACCACATATTAACTGCCTGCCTGCGGAAAATGTCCTTCAGGATGTCAATATCCTCTTCATCAGTGTCGGCTTCTTTTTCCAGCAGAAGTGAAATGACCGGATACCTGTCATAGCGCTTCTTGTGATGAACTTCGCCATCCACTTCCTCAAGATGAGGATGAACAATGCAGATGTTCCTGTCCATGGCGTTTTTTAAAAGGTGGCTCGGAAATCCCATCATGAGCGGCGAGGCGAGAATAACATGATCCGCAGCTATAAACTGCCTGGTGATATCCCTTGCATCGTCATTGATACTGCAGATACCCGGAGTCTTGATCCAGCAATGGAAGCACCCGATGCAGGGGCTTATCTTATGATCCCGGAGAGTGATGATCGTAACATCGTGTCCGGCTGATTTTATCTTTTCGACCAGATGGTCTACGTATGGATCGATACTACCTGTATCACCATGAGGGTTTCCGTTCAGGATTAATATTTTCATAATGGCTCCGTGTTGATTTCATAATAGGCTGATGAATGATTTCCTTTACCGGCTTTTGCCGGATACATAATTCTCCTGCAATCTGATTTCTTCGGGGATCGAATCAATGAATTGAACACCGGCCTCATACGACTCACCCCCATGGACGGCTTTGATCCAAATGACTTTTCCGATGGCAGTTATCTTTTGACACAAATCT
>JAGFXG010000148.1 GCA_017860985.1 Deltaproteobacteria bacterium | reverse complement strand
CACATTTTGTTCAGGATGATGGAGAGCGATTGCTCTCCGGGACAGGGAGGTGTTTGTCTGAAAGGGGCAAGGGACAAGGGACGAGGGGCAAGGTGAAAGTGAAAGTGAAAGTGAAACTCCGTTTCCTGTCCTCCGCCGGCGGATGTGGCGTGAAACGCCGGAGGTGGTAAATTTTAGAGACTGCTCCCCGAGCAGTCCGAAGCGGCGCGTCGCTTTAACGGATAAGGATTTTGGAGTTGATGTTTTCTTTTACCAGCTTGTCGCCGACCGACGTTCCGCAGTAAACGCAGCTGTAGTCATATTTATCGCCTTCGGAAAGCACCAGCAGCAGCCTTTTGCGCACGGGCACGGCGCGCCGGCATTTCGGACAGAATAATTCCGTAGCGTCAAAATCTTTGTATGACGGTTTCGTCATTTGTTATCCCTGTCCGGAATGTTTTCCCAGTCCGCAAGCCATACGTTAGCTTCGCTGTCGCTGGGGGCGCGCCAGTCGCCGCGGGGAGAAAGTGACCCCCCGGAGCCCACCTTGGGGGAATTGGGTACACAGGAACGCTTATACTGAGACATTTTAAAGAATCGATTCAGATATACATGCAGCCATTTCTTGATTTCTTTCAGGCTGTAACTGTTTTGCTTTTCCTGCGGGACATCCGGCCATACGCCTTTATTTTTGTCCTTCCAGGCGAGATACGCGAGAAATGCGACCTTCGTGGGCAGATACCCGAAGCGTGTAATGTAAAAATTGTTGAAGTCCTGTAACTCATAAGGTCCGATTGTTTCTTCTGTTTTCTGCAGCGGCTGGTTGTTGTGTTCTCCGGGAATCAGTTCCGGTGAAATTTCTGTTGCCAGGACATCCAGAAGAATCTCAGACACTTTTGCCGAAAACTGATGCGTTTGCGCCACCCAGCGGATTAGATATTGAATCAATGTTTTTGGCACACTGGCGTTGACATTGTAGTGTGACATGTGATCGCCGATCCCGTAAGTGCACCAGCCCAGCGCCAGTTCGCTTAAATCTCCCGTGCCCATGACCAGCGCGTTTTTCATGTTGGCCAGGCGGAAAAGATGTGCCGAACGCTGACCGGCCTGGACATTTTCAAAAGCAATATCATAAACTTTTTTCCCGAGGGCAAACGGATGATCGATGTCCTTGAGCATCTGGAGGCAGGCTGGTTTGATGTCCACTTCGTTTGTTTCCACACCCAGGGCCTTCATTAAGTTAATGGCATTGCGGTAGGTTTTGTCGGTCGTCGCAAAAGCCGGCATCGTGTAGGCTTTGACATGAGTGCGGGGCCTGCCCAGCAGATCCATAGTTTTGGCTGCGACAAGCAGGGCGTGCGTGGAATCCAGGCCCCCGGAAACGCCAATCACCAGGTTTGGAATGCCGGATGCTTTCAACCTTTTAGCCAGGCCCTGAACCTGAATATTGTAGGCTTCGTAGCAGCGCTGGTCGCGCCTGGCGGGGTCGGCGGGGATGTAAGGGAAGCGGGGAATCTCGCGGTCCGGCATCAAGCGTCCCTGCGGGCAGTCAAGATCAAATTCAACAGAGCGAAAAGCGGCAAGCTGTATTTTGTGATCCGCCGCATTCTGGCCGAACGTAGTGAGACGCATCCGGTCCTGTGCCAGGCGATCCAGATCGATATCACCGAAAATGATTTGTTCCGACGTTGAAAATCGTTGGGATTCTGAGAGCAGATTGCCGTTTTCATAGATCATCGCGTGGCCGTCCCAGGCCAGATCCGTTGTGGATTCACCGAAACCCGCTGCGGCATAAAGATAGGCTGCGACACATCGCGCTGATTGGTTTTCGGCCAGCTGGTGCCGGTACTCAGATTTGCCGATGGTGATGTTGGAAGCGGACAGATTGCCGATGACGGTCGCGCCCGCCATCGCGGCAAAACTTGACGGCGGGATCGGTACCCAGACATCTTCACATATTTCGAAAAACAAACTGAAGTATTTTACATTGGCGGCTTTAAAAATCAGGTTTGCACCAAAGGGAATATCTTTTTGCCCGGCCAGCGTAATGGTTGACGCAAGGGCCGTCGAAGCAGGTGAAAATTGTCTGGCCTCGTAATATTCGCGATAATTCGGCAGGTAGGATTTGACGGCAACGCCGAGAATATTGCCCCGGTAAAAGACAACCGCACAGTTGAACAGTCGGCAATCAACCTGAAGCGGCGCACCGCATGCGATAATCAGATTTAGTTTAGCGGAGGCTTCTTTAATGGTGACCAGGGCATTTTCGACGCTTTTCAGCAGTGCGTCCTGGTGGAACAAATCATCATTGGAATAGGCGGAAAGTCCCAGTTCCGGGAAGATCGCCAGAATAGCTTTTTGCCGGGCCGCTTTTTGGGCCAGTTCAATCGTTTTCTGAGTATTAAACGACACATCGGCAACCCTGACTTCAGGGACACAGACAGCCGTGCGGACAAATCCGTGGTTGTAAAGATTGAAAAATGAAACTGCTTTATTGGCGGCCATTTTTCTATCCTTTCTCAACGTAGGCGTAAGCGCTGTGGTTGTGGATGCTTTCAAAGTTCTCGGCTTCGATGCTATACCAGGTGAAATTGTCGTCCGCGTTTAACTTTACAGCTACGCTGCGGACAAGATCTTCCACGAACTTGGGATTCTTGTATGCCTTTTCCGTGACAAATTTTTCATCCACACGCTTCAACAGGGAATATACCTCACCACTGGCTGAATCTTCCACTATTTTTATCAAATCTTCAATCCAGAAAAATTTCTTGAAACGCACCTTTACCGTGACGATACTGCGCTGGTTGTGGGCCCCGAAGGCGCTGATCTCCTTGGAGCAGGGGCAAAGGGTAGTGACCGGCACGACCACGCCCACCAGAAAGTCTGATTTCTCGCCGTTGTTCTCCCCCGCAAACACGCATCGGTACTCCATCATGCTTCTTGCCCTGGAAACAGGTGCCGTCTTTTTGAGAAAATAGGGAAACTCGATTTCCATGTGCGCCGACTGCGCGTGCAATTTCTGTCTCATTTTATCCAGAATCATTTTGAACGTTTTGATATTGATCTGGCCCCGGAAATCGTTGAGCACCTCCACAAACCGGCTCATGTGCGTGCCCTTGAAATGGTGAGGCAGGTTGACGTACATGTTGATGGTGGCGTTCACCGGCTGAGTGCCGCGCACGCGGTCCAGTACGATGATCGGATACTTGATGTTTTTCACCCCGACCTTTTTAATGTCAATATTGCGGGAATCTTTCTGGTTTTGAATATCGATCATGATAACAAATAGGTTCAAGGTGCAAGGTAAGAAAATAATACATTAATAATTAGCGAAGCTCACCGCTTTTAACCCTGCCCCTTGTACCTTTTTCCTTTATCCTTCTCTGTAAGTGACCGCTGCGGATTCCGATTCCCACACTTTGACGCGCAGCATTTTGACTCGGGATTCAGTGACTTTGCCCTGCATTTCTTTATATAGGAAGCAGGCGATATTTTCCGAAGACGGATTTTTTCCTTTAAAAAAGGGGAGATCATTCAAATGCTGATGATCCATCTGGTCGAGGATGTCTTTGAGCCATTTTTTAACCAGCCTGAAATCAATCAGAATTCCTTCAGAATTCAGATCCGGCGCGCCTACGGTTACCTCCACTTTGAAATTATGCCCATGGAGTTCCTCGCATTTGCCTCCTATTTCCGACAGCAGATGCGCCGCGGAAAATGATTTAATAATCGTTACTTCGAACATTTTCAGTTTTCCTGTTTTTTAATTTTTAATTACTAACATATTTTATGATGTGGGGGAACAATTAATATTGGTGTTAAAAAACACATGGATTGCAGAATTTACCGTCCTGATAAAGTCCGCTTTTATAAAATGCATCATCAACTGTCATTACAGAAACCTGGAATTCCCCGGTCGTCCTGTTTAGGTTGATTCTCCCTCATATTTACCATTGTTGACATTTGTCTGTTTCTGAATTAAACTTTTCGACAACTGGTTTGAAATGAGGAAACGAAGAAGCTCAAGACCATGCCGGGTGGTGTCATACTCGATATAAGGAAAGTGTGCCAATCCGGGAGGGTGCTTAGTCAGAGTTTTGAACATCGCCGAAGCTATTTTTCAATCAGAAAAGAAACGACACGAATTACTGTCCGGTTGTGGTTTTAGCCTGAGAAAGCTCTTTAGAGCTTTCTTTTTGCCTTTTTTTTCCAGAGGTTGTTTTAAAGATATTTTGATCATTTGACCGGATTTATCGGTTTGACAATGAGCGGAATAAGCTTCGGAATGATGGCTGCTTATGCTTTTGAGAAAAATTGAATTTTTCAGAGAATATTAAATAGTTGAAATAAATTATGTAATTATGGACAGCCGACTGATATTTGAATGATGAAAATTACAAGTGCAGAATTTATCAAGAGCGCGGTCTGGCCCCCGCAGTATCCTCCGGCGACAATGCCGGAAATTGCTTTTGTCGGCCGGTCTAATGTCGGAAAATCATCCCTGATGAACACGCTGGTCGGCCGGAAAAAACTGGCCAAAACCAGTAACACACCGGGACGCACCCAGTTGATTAATTTTTTTACCGTCAACAAATCCATGTCATTTGTCGATCTTCCCGGTTATGGTTTTGCAAAGGTGTCCCGGTCTGTAAAAAAAGACTGGGGGGACATGATAGAGGCTTACCTGCGGGAACGGCAAAGTCTTGCCATGGTTATCTTTATTCTGGATATCCGCCGTGATCCAAGTGAAGACGATTTATCGCTGCGGGATTGGCTAAAATATTATCGGATTCCCTTCACAGCTGTTTTGACCAAAGCGGATAAATTGTCAAATAACCAGGCAATTGGACGAAAAAGAATTATCGAAAAATTGCTTGGCGCAGACACTGAGAAAAAAACGATCCTTTTCTCCGCGAAAACACAAAAGGGAAGGGAAGATCTCTGGGAAATTATAGAAAACCATCTCTCTTCCCTGCAAAGC